>NZ_RZOL01000800.1:0-1060 GCF_004022985.1 Mesorhizobium sp. M7A.F.Ca.ET.027.02.1.1
GCCTTGTCGGGATTGTCCTTGAGCGAGCGCGGATCGACAAACTTCAGTTCCATGGGAATGCTCCTTGGAGGTTGTGGACGCGGCCCATCGCCGGTCCTTTTCCGTCTTCTTTCCGAAGACATCCCCCCGGCCCGCGGAGCGGGCGGGCCGGTGCAATTGCGCCCGAGCATCCCTGCCCGGCTGGCCAAGCGGGGCTTCTTCAGCCCTGCGCAGGATGACGGGCCGGGATGGCGACGGGAGCGATTGAGCGCCAGCGTCGGCGGAACGTTCGATCTGCGAGCGGGCTCATCCCCTCTTCATTCCCGCCTTTCCTTCCTCCCCGCGCCGTTCCATGCCGGCTAGGCCGCAGCACGTTCGGCGCCCGCCACAACATCCTCGGCAAGCGACTTCTCGATCTCGCCAAGTTGCCGGCGCTTATTGGCCAGCTCATCCGAGAAGGCGAACTCGCTGCCCTCGCGCGAACGATAGGAGGCGACGCGCCGCACGGCGTCAGAGAGGCGTTGTCGATAGCGCTCCTGCTCCTCCTCGAGGCCGGCAAGGACATGCTCGAGCCGGGCGATCGCACCGAGCGGTGTGGTGGTAACCGGCAATTCGATTTCCGTCTCGGCTCCGGTGCGCACCAGCATGGTGGTGTAGCGATAGCCGTCCTGGCCGAAGCGCTGGCCGGAATGTGCGAGCTCGAATCCGCCAACTGAGGCGATGACGGTCTCGTCTTCGTGCTGAAGCTGCACGAGGGTCAGAATCTCCTTCATGAGTGCCCGACCAGCGAGCTTGCGCTCGGTGAAAGTCTCGTCGCCGACCGTCATGCCGAAGGCGTCGCCGGCAGTCCGGACGAGCCGAGCGAGGTCCTGGCCGATCTCGGCAATGCGACGATTCGTATATTCGACGTCGCGTTCGGCATCGCGAAGCTGACGACGGATGGCGAACTGGTCGTCCTGATGCGCAAAGCGCAAGCGTTCGAGCCGGGCGATATCGGCTTCAAGACCCGCTTTCTGCATCAGGCGCGGATCGCCCGAGGCAATGGCCTTGGCCATGGCGAACTGGTTGGCCTGTCCTTCAC
>NZ_RZOL01000801.1:0-1058 GCF_004022985.1 Mesorhizobium sp. M7A.F.Ca.ET.027.02.1.1
GATCTCGGCGCCTTCCTCGCTTTGGTCAAAGGCTCACTGCTTGCCGGCGATCAACCGGCGACCGCACTCGGTCTGCTCGACGAGGCAAGATTGCTCAGCCCCGGCACGCTGGTCGAGGAAGCGGCACTTCGCCGTTCGGTCGGCCTTGCAGTCGCGCAAGGCGACGCGGCACGTTTCGCCCTTGCTTCCACCCAATATGTCGAGCGCTACCTCTATTCGCCCTATGCCAGCCAGTTCGCCGACTCTTTCGTCTCGGGCGTCATCGCGCTGCACATGTCGATCAGCCAAGAGAAGCTGGGCGACATCACCTCGATGATGGATCCCGAGCGCGAGAAGGTGATCTATCTGCGCATCGCCCGCCGTGCCGCGATAGACGGCCTGAACGAGCTGTCGGCCTTCGCTTCGGCGCGGGCCGAGCAGGGCC
This sequence comes from Mesorhizobium sp. M7A.F.Ca.ET.027.02.1.1, assembly GCF_004022985.1. Taxonomy (NCBI): domain Bacteria; kingdom Pseudomonadati; phylum Pseudomonadota; class Alphaproteobacteria; order Hyphomicrobiales; family Phyllobacteriaceae; genus Mesorhizobium; species Mesorhizobium sp. M7A.F.Ca.ET.027.02.1.1. The sequence goes on from NZ_RZOL01000801.1 coordinate 425, forward strand.
GCGACGGCAACACCAATCAGGACGATCCACGCGCTCTGCTCTATGCCAGCCTTTCCACCGTCACCTCGGGCACAATCGAGGACGTTCGTGCCAAGCTCGGCAAGATCGACCGCACCAGGCTCTCGGAAGGCGACCGCGCTTTGCTCGACGCCGCGCAGGCCATTGCCGGCGAGGTCGTCGCGCCGCCCACCGCCCTTCCCGAGGAAAAGCCTGCCCCTGTTGCGGCCGAGCAACCTGCGGCTCCCGAGATCGCCACGCCGCAAAACGCCGATGACAGTGGACTGCCACCGGTCGAAGGCGCCATCTCGGAGCAACCCGCCGCCACCGCGGCCTCCGGCGGACCGGCCGCCAATGCGCCGGACACGGCGGCAGTTGCATCCGCCGACGCAGCGACAGTCATGCCGGCGTCGGCACCGTCGCCCGCAGCCGCTAAAGAGCCCGCCGATCCGACCGACGCGGCCATGACCAGAACACGTCGACAGCTCGACCTGATCGACCAGATGCTTGGAGCCGCCCCCAAATGACCACCAGCCTCGGCTCGGCCTTGCCAGGATTTGCCTCCACGCGCGCGACGTCGGAGCAGCCGGCCGCGAACGGCAGGAACGATGACGCCGGCTTCGGCAAGATGCTGCGC
>NZ_RZOL01000802.1:0-1052 GCF_004022985.1 Mesorhizobium sp. M7A.F.Ca.ET.027.02.1.1
CCATATATAAGTCGGCTGAGGACGTCTCGACCAAGCTGATCCGTGCCAAGCAGATTTATGCCGTTCCACGGCGCGAATGGTTCCCGGGAGACCAGTTCGGATTCGCCGAAAGGAGCAATCAGGTCTGCGAAAAAGGCGGCGAACAGGTAAACCGCGACGATGGCGAAGCAGAACTTCACGTTGAGGGGCGCTTTCCGGAGGGCATACCTAAATCTACTGCGCCTGCCTGAGGTGAGTTTGGCGCGCAAAGAGATATCGGTTGTATTGGGCGTGTTCACGATATCCATCACCTCGGGTGGAGCAGCTTAGGATTCGTGGAGATTGCGATAATGTCCGCAACGAGATTCAGGAGGATGTAGGCGCTCGCAAATATAAGTGCGCACGCCTGCACCAGCGGTAAGTCGCGCGTGCGAACTGCGTCCACCATTGTCTGGCCTATCCCGGGATAGACAAAGACTGTCTCCACCACCACGACGCCGACCACCAGATAAGCCAAATTTACGGCCACGACATTGGCGATGGGGGCCCAAGCGTTGGGTAACGCATGCCGCAGGATGACTCGTGCTGGGGAAGCACCCTTGCATTTTGCCATGTGGATATAGGGGCTGGATAACACGCCGATAATCGCCGACCTCGTCATGCGCATCATATGGGCAATAATCCCGATCGTCAGGACCAAGACAGGCAAGGTCATACGCCAGACCCAATCGGCTACGTCCATGCCGTCCTTGACGTTGGATAAGGTAGGCAGCCAGCGCAGTCTAACGGCAACAAAAATGAGTAGGATATAGGCTATAAGAAATTCTGGAATTGAGATCGTTGTTAGCGAAATTCCGTTCACCACCCGGTCGAAGGCGGTACCCCGATACAGTGCACAGAGGACGCCGAGAACGATCGAAAGTGGAACCGCAATGAGCGCGGTCACACTAGCCAATAGGAATGTGTTGCGGAGGCGCGATGAAATAATGTCGGCAACGAACCGAGGTGCACCCGGACTGGACGATAAGGATTCGCCGAGATCACCGTGGAGGATGCCGCCGACCCATTTGAAG
>NZ_RZOL01000803.1:0-1035 GCF_004022985.1 Mesorhizobium sp. M7A.F.Ca.ET.027.02.1.1
GTTTTATGCATGTCGTTTTCCCAAAATCGAGGTCGCTTTTGGGCGACATGCATTAGCTATCTGCTCGGCTTGCCGAAAATCATCCGCAGGAACTCGTCCAGCCAGCGCTTGAGATGCATGTCCCAGATCAGCCGGCCGCCGAGATGATCGCGGCCGGGCTGGGCACCGGGCAATTCGAAGCGATGCGCGCCGCGCACCACCCAGCGCTGCATCATCACCCTGGTCAGTTCGCCATGGAACTGGATGCCCCAGGCATTGTCGCCGTAGCGGAAGGCCTGGTTGGGATAGGTCTCGGCCGTCGCCAGCAGCGTCGCGTCCCTGGGCAGCGAGAAACCCTCGCGGTGGAACTGATAGACCATCTCCGGCCAGTGCATCAGTTGCTTGCCGGCTTCGGTCGCTTTCAGGGGATACCAGCCAACCTCGACCAGCCCTTCGCCGTGTCCTTCGACCTTGCCGCCGAGACAGTTGACCAGCATCTGTGCGCCGAGACAGATGCCGAGACATGGCCGGTTCTCCCTCAGCGGTATTTCCAGCCAGTTGGTCTCGCGGCGAACGAACTCGTCCTCGTCATTGGCGCTCATCGGACCGCCGAACACCACCGTGCCGGCGTGGCCGTCCAGTGTTTCGGGCAAGGCGTCGCCAAGCGGCGGCCGGCGGATATCGAGGTCGAACCCTTCTTCCAGCAACATGTGGCCGACACGCCCTGGGCTCGAACTCTCCTGATGCAGCACGATCAGTATCTTTGGCTTCGAACTCGTTTGACGCGGCATGGGAAGGCGAAGATCCTATTCGTCGCTCGATGTTCCGGTGGCGCCGGGCGCGTGCGCCGCTGCCTTGCGGCGCGCCTCGACGCGATCATGGCGTTCGACGCCGATCAGCTCGGCGACGCGCCAGACGGTGTTGTCCTCGAGCTCGTGCAACTCGCCGTCGGCATAGACGATTTCCCACATCAGGCCGATGAAGGCCTTGCGCGCATCGGCATCGAGATGCCGCTTCAGGACACTGGTGAAGGCATAGAGATCGATCGCCTCATTG
>NZ_RZOL01000804.1:0-1033 GCF_004022985.1 Mesorhizobium sp. M7A.F.Ca.ET.027.02.1.1
CCCTCGCATTCCCCTCCCCGACCACGGCCGCCGCTCCGTTTCACGTTGCGGGGTCACTTCAGCCTGCGAGAGACGGGATCTTGTTATCCACGCAGCCGACATCGACCCAGCGGCTCTGGCAGTAGCGCAATACAATGCTCGCATGCACGGCGCATCAGCATACAGCGGTCGCCCGAAAGGTCGCCGCGTAGTCCTGCGGTTCTCCGGTCTGCATACGCACGCCGCCAGCAACGCAGACCGAGGGCTAACGCCGGCTTTGCCGCCGCGACACGGTTGCCTTGACGGTTGGTTTTGCGGACCAAGATGGGAGCTGATGTAAGTGGCTGATGGGCTTCGTGGAGAATTCCAATTGTCAGCCGTACTTTTCCGCTTTTCAGTCAATGATAACAATAGGGTAAGTTCGATTCCGGCTCGCAAGTTGTGGGGCGGGATGCCCGATCGTTCCCGTTAACCTTTTGTTAACTCAATATTTCTTGCCGGGCCGCATAGAATCGGGCGATAGTGACGATAATTTGGGGGGAAACCCGAAAATATCGTTCCTGAAGGGCCAGCGGGCAATGAACATAGCCGCTCAAGTTGAAGAAACCGGCTTTGCAGACACCATTCTCGACCAAGGCAGCGAGATTTCACGCAAGCTGGACATGCTCCGTATCGAAAAGTTTCCGCCGAATGCCCATAAGACGCTTCGGCAATTTTCTCTTGCGGAGGTAGCAGATTACATTGGGGTGTCCCAGAGCTACCTGAAGAAGCTGCATTTGGAAGGCAAAGGCGTGCAGCCGATCACATCGTCAACGGGGCGCCGTTCGTACACTGCGGAGCAGATGAACGAACTCAGGAGGTTTCTCGAGCGTGAACCACGTCGCCGAGCAGGCGACAAACTGCAGGTCCTGGCTGTCGTCAATTTCAAGGGCGGCTCAGGCAAGACAACGACTGCAGCGCATCTGGCGCAGTATCTCGCGCTCACCGGACATCGCGTGTTGGCGATCGACCTCGATCCGCAAGCTTCTCTCACCGCCCTTCACGGCATTCAACC
>NZ_RZOL01000805.1:0-1030 GCF_004022985.1 Mesorhizobium sp. M7A.F.Ca.ET.027.02.1.1
GGCCGTCAATGGCGGCTTTCGCAATCCCTACTACGGCACCCGCCCCGGCGAGGGCGAGAAGCCCGGCCTGTGGCTGGTCGGCGACGAGGGCGTCTACATCATGTCCAACGGCAAACTGGCCGAAGGATCGCGCGCCCTCGTCGTCTATGCCGAGCAGTGCCATCCCAAGGGCGACGGCGACTGGTGGGACTACAAGCGCCGCCACTTCGGGGCCGATGACGGTATCGAGTTCATCGAGGCCGAGCGGCTGATCCCGCTTTTCGACCGCAACATGGGTGCCACGCACCTCAATGTGCAGCTCACCGAGACCGAAATCGCGCTCTCGCTGATCACCCGCTGACTTTTTCAAACCCGCGACGCCGATCGCCCGGCCAAGTCCGCTTGGCCGGTCGGTCGCGGACGCCTTCCCTCAAGGAGACTTTCCAATGTCCAATGACGATCCCTTCACCCTCGACCTGTTCGGCAATACCGCGCTGTCATCCGGCCTCGGTCTCGGCGTCACCGCCTTCGGCAGCGATTTCGGAGCCGAGGATCCTGTGGACGAACGGCCTTCACCCCCGGCCGCGCCGGTCCCTCAAGCAAAGCCCGTCCCGCAGCTCACCAGACACGGGCGAGTCAATACAGCCACGGCTCGCGGCCAGAGCTTCTTTCTCGAAGGCGATCGCGGCCTGGCAAGGGGCCGGAAGCAGCGCGCCCGCGACAATCTCGCCGCCATTCGGCTCGCCGCGGAAATCGAGGCCGAGGACCGGCCGGCGACGACCGAGGAGCAGGCCCGGCTCGTCCGCTTCACCGGCTTCGGGGCCTCGGACCTCGCCAATGCCGTGTTCCGCCGTCCGGGCGAAACCGCTTTCCGGGACGGCTGGGACGAGATCGGCGCCGACCTCGAGGACGCGGTGTCGCGTCAGGACTATGCCTCGCTGGCGCGCTGCACGCAGTATGCCCATTTCACGCCGGAGTTCATCGTCCGGTCGATGTGGTCCGGCCTGCAGCGGCTCGGCTGGCGCGGCGGCCGGGTGCTCGAACCCGGCAT
>NZ_RZOL01000806.1:0-1024 GCF_004022985.1 Mesorhizobium sp. M7A.F.Ca.ET.027.02.1.1
GTCGGGAACGTTGACCACCAGGAACCTGTCGCGCTGAGCCAGCAGACGCCTGTTCGATCGTCTGGTTGACCTCGGCGCCGTGCGCGAGCTCAGCGGCCGCACGACCTTCCGCATCTATGGGATTTGAGGACGATGGCGGAAGCGACTCGTGCGAGGAGAGGAAAGGGGCGACCAGATGACGGTCTGTTCGACCGGGAGCTGGATCACCTGCCCCCGGACGCCCGCTGGCGCGAATGGATGAACCGCGTCGAGGCAACCATCTTCGCAGCGAGCGAGCCAGTGACGCGAGAGACATTGGCCCGGATCGTCGGCAAGACTTGCAGCATCGACCTTCTCATCGACGACATCCGCGAGGAGTTGCGCGGCCGCCCTTATGACCTGGTGGCCGTCGCCGGCGGCTGGAAGCACCTGACCCGTCCGGCCTATGCCGACGCGATCCGCACTGCCGTCTGCACAAGTGAACGGGCGGTTGACCTCACCCAGTCCGAGGTGCTGGTGCTCATGTGCATAGCCTACTTCCAGCCGATCACCCGCGCCGAGCTGTCCAGCTTCTTCGGCAAGGAGATCAGCCGCGACCTGATCGGCAACCTTCGCTCCTTCGGGTTCATTGCATCCGGCCCGCGCGCGCCGCAGCCGGGCGCGCCCTACACCTATATAAGCACGCAGGCATTCCTGCTGGAGTTCGGGCTTGAAACCCTTCGCGATCTCCCCGACTTCGAGGCGCTCGAGGATGCGGGCTTGCTCAGCAAGGAAAAGCTGCTGGCCGGCGATATCATGCCGGAGTTCTCCGGCGGCGAAGCACAGGGCGTCGGCATCGAAATCGAAGACTAGGCCGTCAGCAAAAAGTCATAGAATGGCGGACAGTGGGTGGGAACGAGACAGTCCGGTTTGTGATGGATTTTCAAGAAAGCTGGCTCGGAACGATGATCTTGGGTGTCGCGAAAGTCATCGGCGGAATGTCGACTTTTGCGCCCCATTTTTGCGACAGAATTTCCCTGGAAAATCAGCGCTTCCGGTACCTGTC
>NZ_RZOL01000807.1:0-1023 GCF_004022985.1 Mesorhizobium sp. M7A.F.Ca.ET.027.02.1.1
GGATGAGGAAGAGGATGGAGAGAAGTAAAGTGATCAGCGGGGCGATAGCGCGGCTCGGGGTGGTCGTTCCAAACGAACAATTGTCGAAGTCGGCGCCGCCCCTCATCGCCCTGCCGGGCACTTCTCCCCGTATAGTGACGGGGAGAAGGAGGCTGGCCGCAACCTCGGCGTCCGTCTTGCAACCATGGTGATTGGCGAAACCGGCGATGGCGGCGCCCCTCTCCCCGTCACTGTACGGGGAGAGGATGCCGGCAGGCAGGTGAGGGGCAGCGCCAACGCTCGATCTCTTCATCAAATCAATTCCCCGCCTGTTGCTGCGGCAGCAAATAACCGGTGGTCGACCGGGCGAGCACGAGATAGCGCGCGGCGACGGCCTTGACCTCGTCTGTCGTGACCTTGCGGATGCGGTCCGTCCACTGCTGGACGTCCTGCACATTGCCGCCGGTGGCCAGCGTCGAGCCGTAGATGTTAGCCATGGAATCCTGCTTGTCGCGGGCAAAGGTCATCGACCTGACATAGCGGTCCTTGGCCTTTTCCAGCTCCGATGGCGTGACGCCGTCCTTGACGATGCGCACCACTTCGGCATCGACCGCCGCTTCGACGTCGGAGATTTTGGCATCCCCGCGCGGCGCGCCATAGACGGTGAAGTTGGTGTCGTCGAGCATCGTACCCTGGAAAAAGGCGCCGGCGCTGGATGCGATACCTTGCTGGACGACGAGCGCCTGGTAGAGCCGGCTGCGATTGCCGCCGCCAAGGATCTCCGCCAAGAGGTCGAGCGCTTCCGCCTCGCCCGGCTTGCCTGTGTGATAGGACGGCACCACCCATTGGGTGGAAAAGCTCGGCACGCTGACGCGGGCATCGGCGAGCGTCACCGTGCGCTTGGTGTTCTGCTCCGGCTCGACCGGACGGATGCGCGGCGGCAGATCGGGGCCGCGCGCCACCTTGCCATAGGTCTTTTCGGCCAGCGCCCGCACCGTATCCGGTTCGACATCGCCGGCAACGATCAGCACCGCGTTGTTGGGC
>NZ_RZOL01000808.1:0-1013 GCF_004022985.1 Mesorhizobium sp. M7A.F.Ca.ET.027.02.1.1
CGCCATGGCCACCTTCAAGCACACCGGCGGCGTCTCGAAATTCCGCGACAAGCTGGTCAGCGTCATGATTGCCAACGGCTACACCCCGGAGTTCGCCGAAAAAACCTTTTCGCAATTGGAGGGTTTTGGCAGCTACGGTTTCCCCGAGAGCCACGCCGCCTCCTTCGCCCTGATCGCCTACGCTTCGAGCTGGATGAAGTGCTGGCATCCCGATGTGTTTTGCGCAGCACTCCTGAATTCGCAGCCGATGGGCTTTTATCTCCCGGCCCAGATCGTGCGCGACGCTCGCGATCATGGCGTCGAGGTGCGCCCGGTCTGCGTCAATGCCAGCCGCTGGGATAGCACGCTTGAGCCGACCGATATCGAAGATCGCTTCGCCGTCCGGCTCGGCCTGCGCATGGTGAAGGGTCTCGCCAATGATGATGCCGCCGCGATCGTCGCAGCGCGGGCCGACGAGCCCTTCGCCTCGGTCGACGATCTCTGGCGCCGAGCCGGCGTGCCGGCGGCATCGCTGGTCCAGCTCGCCGAAGCTGACGCTTTTCTGCCGGATCTCAACCTTGCCCGCCGCGACGCTCTCTGGGCGATCAAGGCGTTGCGCGACGAACCTTTGCCCCTTTTTGCGGCCGCTACGTCCCGTGAACAGCAAACGGTGACGGAGATCCACGAGCCAGTCATCACGCTCAGGCCGATGACGGCCGGTCGCGAGGTCGTCGAGGATTACGGCCATGTCGGGCTGACCTTGCGCAGCCATCCGGTGTCGTTTCTGCGTGCCGATCTACACCGGCGCCGAATCGTGACCTGTGAGGAGGCCATGCAGGCGCGGGACAAACGGTGGCTCGAGGCCGCCGGTCTGGTGCTGGTCCGGCAACGGCCAGGCTCGGCCAAAGGTGTGATGTTCCTCACCATGGAAGATGAGACGGGCGCCGCCAACGTCGTTGTCTGGGTCAAGGTGTTCGAGAAATTCCGTCGCGTGCTTCTCTCGTCGGCCATGCTCGGCGTGCGCGGCCGTATCC
>NZ_RZOL01000809.1:0-1011 GCF_004022985.1 Mesorhizobium sp. M7A.F.Ca.ET.027.02.1.1
CATGGAAATAGAGGATGGTCTGGCCGGCGGCCGGCCCTTCCTTGACCGGCAGCGGCCCCATCCGCGTCTTGACGCCCTTGCCTTCGAGATAGGCTTTGGCGGCAGCGACGTCGTCGACATAGAAGGCGATGTGGAAGCCGCCAATGTCGCTGTTCTTCGGCGTCAGGTCCTTCTGGTCCGGTGCTGTGTATTTGAACAGCTCTATGTTCGATCCATAGCCGCAGCGCACCATGGTGACCTCTTCGATCACCGCCTTCGGGTCGACGCCCAGGAGATCCTGCATGAAGGTGCCCTTGTCGTCGGCGAACGGACCGAACGACATCGCCTTCTTGCAGCCGACCACTTCGGTGAAGAAGTCGACCGCTTGCTTCATGTCGGGAACGGTGATGCCGGTGTGGTCGTGGCCGCGCATGCCCGGGATCGAATCCGCCGAGGCCATGCCGGCGCTGCCGAGCATCGCGGCGGCCAGCGTTGCAATTGCGATAGTGGTCTTCATGTCAGTCCTCTCCATTTGGCGGGACTTGGGTCTTTGTGGTCGCACGCCCGAGGCCCGCTCTTCGGCGTGCGTATGCATTCATGTCGGCGCCTTGGCGGCGGCGGGGATGTCCAGCCAGCCAGCATCGATCTCGGGCAGCGGAATGGCTGCGATCAGGTCGCGCGTGTAGGCCTGCCGTGGATTGTCGAACAAGACGTCGGTGGTGCTCGCCTCGACGATCACGCCCTCGCGCATGACGATCACTTGCCGGCACAGCCGCCGAATGACCGACAGATCGTGGCTGATGAAAGCGACGGTCAGGCCCATCTCCGCCGCCAGCTTCTCCAGCAGGGTGAGGATCTGCGCCTGCGTCGACACGTCGAGGCCGGAGACGATCTCGTCGGCCAGCACGAATTTCGGCGACAGCGCCAGCGCGCGCGCAATGCCGACGCGCTGGCGCTGGCCGCCCGACAGTTCGTGGCGGTAGCGGCTGGCGAAACTTTGCGGCAGGCCGACACGCTGCAGCGCCTCAGCCA
>NZ_RZOL01000080.1:0-19371 GCF_004022985.1 Mesorhizobium sp. M7A.F.Ca.ET.027.02.1.1
TCGTCATACCGACCAAGAATTTGAGGCTGATATAGACGATGACGGCCTGTGTTTCAAGCCCTGTGCTGGTCGGGCAACGCCGCCATCGAGGCGGCCCGCGCCAGCGTTGCATGGGGCGCATGGCGCCTATGCGGCGATACCCATGGGATTGGCGCTGAAACGCACCTATTTATGTTGCGCTGCACAAATGTGGCCGTGCGCCATACGTGCGCGAAAGGACATGATCATGAGCAATCGCAAGATATTTTCTGCAATAGGCGACTTCTTCACCGTATTCGGCAGCGCCGTGGCCGCTTCGCGGGCCGTGGAAGCCGGTCGCAGGCCGCGCGCCGACGACCTGCGCAATCTCGGCGTCGAGCCTGCCGCCTTCGATCGCATCGGCCGCCGCTTCTAGCTTTGACGCAATTCCGGACGGAAAACCGTTTCACACTTTCCAGGAATTTCTCTAAGACCGCGAGCTTATTTCCGAATGAAGGTAAGATAGGCCGGCCGCCGGCCCTCACGAATGGCCTTGGCCTCGTAACGGGTGCCCGGCCAACCTTCATAGGAAAGGTGCCAGTCCGCCGCCTCGCAAGCCTGCCATGCGAACGCGCCATGCGCGCGGCAATGCAGCAGGGTCCAATTGACATAGGTGTCGATGTCGGACGCGAAGCGGAATTTTGAACCAGGCTTCAGCACACGCGCGAACCGCTCGAGATTGACCGGGCTGACGAAGCGCCGCTTCCAGTGTTTCTTCTTCGGCCAGGGGTCGGGATAGAGCAGATCGATGCCGTCGAGCGAGGCTTGCGGCAGCCAGTCGAGCAGCCTTGTGGCGTCGTCGTCATAGACCCGCAGATTGGCGAGTGGTTTCTCGCGCACCGCCATCATCATCTTGGCCATGCCGTTGACGAAGGGCTCGACGCCGATAAAGCCGATCGAAGGCGCCTCGATCGCACGATGCAGGAGATGCTCGCCACCGCCGAAGCCAATCTCAAGGCGAACCGCGCGGACATCCGTCTCAAACAGAGCGTGCAGATCAGCCGGCGGTTCAGCCGTCAGATCGAGCCGATATGTGCCAAAGCCGCTTTCCAGTGCGGCCGCCTGCTGCGGACGCATGGTTTTGCCGCGCCGGCGACCGAAAAAGGCTTCGGTCGCGCGGCTTGGTCTGTCCTTCGGATCCATGGTGGGACTTTGCGGCGCCGCTGTCAGGCGGCGACCGCGTCCTTGAGCGCCTTGGCGAGATCGGTCTTTTCCCAGGAGAAAGACCCATCACGGCCGGCCTTGCGGCCGAAATGGCCGTAGGACGACGTCTTGGCGTAGATCGGTTTGTTGAGATCGAGGTGACGGCGGATACCCGACGGCGACAGATCCATCACCGTGCGCAGCGCGTCCTCGAGCTTTGCCTCGTCGACCTTGCCGGTACCGTGCAAGTCGACATAGACCGACAGCGGCTGAGCAACGCCGATGGCGTAGGAAAGCTGGATGGTGCAGCGGTCGGCGAGTTTCGCCGCCACGACGTTCTTGGCCAGGTAGCGCGCCGCATAGGCCGCCGAACGATCCACCTTGGTGGTGTCCTTGCCGGAGAAGGCACCGCCGCCATGGGGTGCGGCACCGCCATAGGTGTCGACGATGATCTTGCGGCCGGTCAGCCCGGCGTCGCCGTCCGGCCCGCCGATGACGAACTTGCCGGTCGGATTGATGTACCACATGCAGTTGTCGGCGATCTTCAGCTCGCCCAGCGCCTCCCGGATATAGGGTTCGACGACCTTGCGGACCTTCTTCGAATCCCAGCTCGCATCGAGATGCTGCGTGGACAGCACGATCTGCGTCGCCTCGGCGGCCTTGCCGTCGACATAGCGAACGGTGACCTGGCTCTTGGCATCCGGTCCGAGCCTGCCGGCTTCACCGCTGCCCTCGTGGCGGGCGGCCGCCAGCAATTCGAGTATCTTGTGGCTGTAGTAGATCGGCGCCGGCATCAGATCCGGCGTCTCGCGGCAGGCGTAGCCGAACATGATGCCCTGGTCGCCGGCACCCTCTTCGCCCTGACGGTCGGAGGCATTGTCGACGCCCTGGCCGATGTCAGGCGACTGGCCGTGCAGCAGAACCTCGATCTTCGCGGTTTTCCAGTGAAAGCCGGCCTGCTCGTAGCCGATTTCGCGGATCGCCTTGCGGGCGACCGACTTGAACTTGGCCGGATTGACGACCGAATGCCCAGCGGCATCCTTGAGAATATTGCCCGCCTTGTCCCTCTTGAGCAGCGTGTCGGGAACACGCACTTCGCCGGCGATGACGACACGGTTGGTGGTGGCCAGCGTCTCGCAGGCGACACGGACTTTCCACGGGTCCATGCCGGTCTTCTTGGCTTCGCGATACACCAGATCGACGATCTCGTCGGAAATCCGGTCACAGACTTTGTCGGGATGGCCCTCGGCAACGGATTCCGAGGTAAAGAAGTAGTTCTGCCGCGTCACGGGTGTCCCCTCTTGAAAAACGATCGGCAGGCTGCCGATTTTGGCGCGCCACGTGTTAGCGGGGCGAAGCGCCGCTCGTCAAGCGGTGCTTCGGCTCTGGCATGAATGTCGATGCAGTTATCTTGTGCCACCAGCGGCAAGACGCCGCCGGTGCTGGCGTGATTGAGGATCAGTCGGGATCGTCGGCGGAGAGGGACTTGACCAGGTCTATAATCCTGCGGCGCACCTTGGCATCAGCGATCTTGACAAAGGCCCGGTTGAGCTGAAGGCCTTCAGGGCTGCCGCAGAATTCGACAGCGAAAGCCATCGACGCGTCCTCGGCAAATCCACGGCCCGCCACGGGCTCCTGGCCGGGCGCATCCTCGAAAAAGAAGGCGACCGGCACGCCGAGTATGGACGCTATCGCCTGCAATCGGCTGGCGCCGACGCGGTTGGTGCCTTTTTCATATTTCTGAATCTGTTGAAATGTGATGCCGAGGTTTTCTCCCAGCTTTTCCTGGCTCATTCCCAGCATGTTGCGGCGAAGCCGGATGCGACTGCCAACATGGATGTCGATCGGATTCGGTTTCTTCTTGTTGTCTTCTGTCATTTTTTCCTCGCCGAATTTTTTCGGCTTTCTCTATTTTTTCTTGCCCAAACAAAGCCGGAGGCAACTGCCCCAACAGAACGATCCACCGGCTTCGAGAAATTTTCAGGCACTTACAGTATGAGTTTCTAATGTGTTGGCTGTCAATTCACCCGTAGCCTTTGCCTTACGTTCAACAGCGCTGCCCCAACGGCAAACAGCAACATGATCAGCATTCCGTTAATGCGCCGTTGGCCGGGAGATATGAGCGCCTGTCCGGAAATCGGTATGTGGGCATCGATGGCGCCGCGTGCGTCGATCGCAAGCGCATCGACGATGCGCCCGCGCGGATCGACGACGGCCGAGATGCCGTTGTTGGCAGCACGTACCAATGGCAATCCATTTTCCACCGCGCGGATCTGGGCCTGCCTGAAATGCTGATACGGACCCGGCGTGTCGCCGAACCACGCATCGTTGGTAACGTTCACAATAAGCTGCGCTGACGCAGCGTCAACTGCCACAAGATCGGGAAAGATCACCTCATAACAGATAAATGGCAGCGCACGGATGCCATCGGGCAGCGTGATGGCGTGCCGCTCATTGCCGGCCGCGAAACTCATCGGCCCGGCAACCAGTTGCTCGATGCCGAAACGCTGGAGCAGATCGGCGAAAGGCAGGTATTCGCCGAACGGCACCAGGTGAACCTTGTCGACGGCGTCAGCGATTTCACCCTTGTCGTCGATCGCCACCACGGAGTTGTAGTAACGGCTGTCGGCATTCGCGGCCGAACCGCCTTCCTCGCGAACGACGCCGGCAATCAGCATCTGGCCGGATCCGAGCATGTCTCCCAGCGCCGTCAATGCGTCCGGACGCTCGGTGAAGAGGAAAGGCACCGAGGTTTCGGGCCACAGGATCAGCTGCGGCTTTTGATGGCCTGGGTCCGGCGCCTTGGCCGAGAGCCCCATCAGGACCGCGAAGATGCGGTCGCGCACCGAGGCATCCCATTTTTCCGACAGGTCCACGGCCGGCTGAACGATGCGGACATCCAGGCTGCGTGAAGCTGGCGGTTCGGGAGCGCCAAGCCTGACATAGCCGAAGCCGACATGGGCGGCGGCGAGCATGACAAACAGTGCCGCGCCGAGGCGCAGGTGCCGACGTGCCGCCAGCAGTGCCGGCAGTGCGAAGACGAACACGGCGAGCGCGTTCATGCCGATCATGCCCGTCACCGAGACGCTCTGCATCAGCAGCGGCACGGGCATGGCCGCGTAGCCGACGGCATTCCAGGGAAAACCGGTGAACAGGAAATCGCGCAGCCATTCCGCCAGGCCGAAGCCGAAGGCAAGGGCGGCGATGCGGCCAATGTCGTTGCTCCACAGCAGCCGGGCAACGATTGCCGCAAAGCCGTAGAAAAAGGCGAGCATGAAAGGAATGCCGACCACGGCGAAGGGGAGCGCCCAGGCAAAGCTGTCGGCCTCGACCAGCAGCGCCGAACCGATCCACCAGAGGCCGGCGAGGAAATAGCCGAAACCGAACCACCAACCGACGGCAAAAGCCGGCCGTAGACGCCGGAACAGACTGCCGGAAGCTTCACCGGTGGCGCCGTCGAGCAGCCAGACCAGCAGCGGAAACGAGACGAAACAGGCGGCGAAGAAATCGTAAGGCGCCTGACCAAGCACCGCCAAGGCACCTGCGAGAAACGCCACGAGCGCACGCCGCCAACCCCAAAGCAGAATTATCCGGCCGGTGAGGCGCTCCATGCATACTTCCGAGTCGCGAATCAGGACACAAGATTTAACAGGCTGCGCTCCGCGCTCCAAACGGCGGATGGGCTGGCTGAGATGCACAGCTCCGGCCCTGCCCTACCAGTGCCAACCCTCGATTTGAACGCTCCCCAGCCGCTCGGCCTCCTCGCGCGGAACCGAACGGATGGTCTGCGTGAAGGTCCAGACATGGCCCTCGGGGTCGCGGGAACGATACTGGCGCTCACCGTAGAACTGATCCGCCGGCTCCTGGATTATCCCGGCGTCGGTCGCCCGCGCCTGCTCGCAATGCGCATCCAGGCCGCCCTTCAGCCTGATATAGATCGACTGCGTGTTGCTGCCCGAGACCGAAGCCGGGCTGGCGACATAATCGCTCCATTCGGAATCGACGATGATGTAGCTGTCGCCGAACCGCATCTCTGCATGGATGAGTTTTCCCTCGGCATCGCTGACCACCATGCTGCGCTCGAAGCCGAAGGCGGCTTCCAGCCAATCCAGCGCGGCACGAGGGTCCTTGTAGAAGACACCAGACCCCAGACTTGGATGCTTGAACGGGTCGTCGACAGTCATCGGGCGAGCGTGACGCTCACGCCTGTTCGGTGCGCGCGGTGGCGCGCCGGCGGCGCTCACCCTTCTGGCTCTGCACGATGCGCACGCGCTTGACGCGGCGCGGATCAGCATCGAGGACGTGGAATTCGAAGCCGGGTATGGCCTGCACCACCTCGCCGCGGGCCGGAACACGGCCAAGCGTGTTGAAAATCATGCCGCCGATCGTGTCGACATATTCGCCATGTTCACCGGCGGCGAAATCCCCGCCGATCATCTTGGCCACGTCGTCGATCTCGGCCTTGCCGTCGACGATGAACACGCCGTCGCCGCTCTGGGTGATCATCGGCTCGTCGTCGTCATGCTCGTCCTCGATGTCGCCGACCACCATCTCGACGATGTCTTCCAGCGAGGCAAGACCGTCGGTGCCGCCATATTCATCGATGACCAGCGCCATTTGCGTGCGCGTCGTCTGCATGCGGCCCATCAGGTCGGAGGCAAGCATCGACGGCGGCACGAACAGCACCGGGCGGATCAGATTGAGGTCGCCAATGGTGCGTGCGAGGTCGACCTGGGCAAGATCGAGAACCGTGGCAGCGGGGGTTTTCCTGGTCGTGCGGCCCTTCTTGACGCGCGCGATCTTGGTGATGTGGGCCAGCACGTCACGGATATGGACCATGCCGCGCGGATCATCGAGCGTCTCGGAATAGACCGGCATGCGGGAATGGCCGGATTGTTCGAAAGTGCCCAGGAGATCGCCGAGCGTCGTCGTGATTTCGACCCCCTGAATGTCGGCGCGCGGTACCATGACGTCCTCGACGCGCACTTCGCGCAGCCGCAGGATGTTGTTGAGCATGGCGCGTTCGCCGGGCGAGAAGGCGCCGGCATCGCTCGTCGTCTCGGCAAGCGCGCCGGCAATTTCCTCACGCAGGCTGGTTCCGTTGCGTTGCCGAAAGAGGCCCAGAACGCGGTCGAACAGGGAGGGACCGGCAGGCAACGTCTCGCTGGCAACGCTGCCAGCACCGGCAGCAGCAGAGGTACCGCTAGCGCCAGAGGTACTGTTAGCACCAGAGGTAACGGTACTCGGACTTGATCCCTCTTCCGACGTGTCGGAAGCCTTGGTCGCACTGCCGGCGTCGGGGCGGGCGGCAGTTTCTGGTTTGTCGTTCATCGTCGTCCGGTCAATTGATCAGATGTAGTTACGCGTAGGGGTCGGGAATGGCAAGCCTTGCAAGCGCCGCGCGTTCGACGGTTTCCATCGCCTCGGCTTCAGTGTCGGTCTCGTGATCGTAACCCAGCAAATGCAGCAGGCCGTGGATGACGAGATGGGTGATATGGTTCTCGACAGGCTTGTCTTCCAGTGCCGCTTCACGCGCGACCGTCTCGGCGGCGAGCACGATGTCGCCCAGCATCGGCGGCAACGGTCCGCCTTGCACAAACGGAAAAGCCGGGAAAGACAAGACATTGGTCGGCTTGTCCTTGCCGCGCCAGCCGGCGTTGAGAACCCGGACATGGGCGTCGTCGGTAAAAACGAGGCTGAGTTCGGAACGGCCCGCCACGCCGGTTTCGGCAAAAGCCGCCTTGACGGCGCGATCGACCAGCCGCGTCAGGCTTGCCTCGTCGGGCCAGTTGCCCGCCTCAACCGATATGTCGATGTCGACGGGAACATTCCCGTCGCCGGATGTTATGTCCTCAGGCATGAAGCCGCATCGTCAACATCAATTCTCGGCGCCGAGGCCGCGCGCCAGCTTGGCGTCCCGGTCGTAGGCCCTGACGATTTCCGCCACCAGCGGATGGCGGACCACATCGCCGTCGTTGAAGCGCACGGTGACCGCGCCCGCCACGCCGTCCAGCACCCGCAAGGCTTCGACCAGTCCCGATTTGGTGTTCGAAGGAAGGTCGATCTGGGTCGGATCGCCGGTGACGATCATGCGCGAATTTTCGCCCAGACGCGTCAGGAACATCTTCATCTGCATCGGCGTGGTGTTCTGCGCCTCGTCGAGGATGACGGCGGCATGCGCCAGCGTGCGGCCGCGCATGAAGGCGAGCGGCGCGATCTCGATCACTTCGGCGGCAATGGCGCGCTCGACCTTGTCGGCGGGCATCATGTCGTAGAGCGCGTCATAGAGCGGCCGCAGATAGGGATCGACCTTCTCCTTCATGTCGCCGGGCAGGAAGCCCAGCCGTTCGCCGGCCTCGACCGCAGGCCGCGAGAGAATGATGCGCTCGACCATGCCGCGCTCGAGCAGCATCGCCGCATGGGCCACCGCCAGATAGGTCTTGCCGGTGCCGGCCGGGCCGATGCCGAACACCAGTTCCGACCGTTCCAGCGCCCGCATATAGGCGTCCTGGTTGAGTGAACGGGCATAGATCGTCTTCTTGCGGGTGGCGATCTGGGCAGCGGAGACCTTGCCCTTGCGTTCCAGCGTCGGCAGCGTCAGCTGATCGTCGGCGGCGATCGCCATGCGCACGGCGCCGTCGACATCGGACTGGCCGATATCGACGCCCTTCTGGAGAATGCCGTAGAGATTGTCCAATGCCCGGCGCGCCTGCTCGGCAGCCGAAGCAGACCCTTTGATGGTCAGCTGGTTGCCGCGCGAGCGGATGTCGACACCGAGCTTTTGCTCGAGCCGCGCGAGATTTTCGTCGAACTGACCGTAAAGGGCGCTGGCAAGCTTGTTGTTGTCGAAAGTCAGAACGATGTGCGCCATGTCAGAAGCCCCAGATGCCGGTACCGGGGGCAGGTTCTTCAGCTCTGCTGCGCTCAACCGTCTCTCCTCATCTGCCGAGACCCTCAGGCCAATTCGGCGAACAGGCTGTTGTAGCCCGTCTTCGTGATTCGCACCTGGATAATGTCACCGATTTCGCCGGCCTTTTCATCAACAATAACCGGCTGCAGCCAAGGCGAGCGGCCAACCTTCTGGCCGGCCTGACGGCCGGGCTTCTCGATCAGCGTGTCGATGGCGCTTCCGACGAGGCTCAAACCGAAATCCTGCTGCTGCTTCACAAGCAGAGCCTGCAGTCTCTGCAAGCGCTCGTCCTTGACCGTTTCCGGCACGTGATCGGACATTTCGGCGCCCGGCGTGCCGGGGCGCGGCGAATATTTGAACGAAAAGGCCGAGGCGTAATTCACCTGACGCACCAGCTCCATGGTCGCCTCGAAATCCGCCTCGGTCTCGCCGGGAAAGCCGACGATGAAGTCGCCGGAGAGCGCAATGTCAGGCCGCGCGGTACGGATACGGTCGAGCAGCGCCAGATAATCCCTCGCCGTGTGCCGGCGATTCATCGCCTTGAGGATGCGGTCGGAGCCGGATTGCACCGGCAGATGCAGATAAGGCATCAATGCCGGCAGATCGCGATGGGCCGCTATCAGTTCGTCATCCATGTCGCGCGGGTGGCTGGTGGTGTAGCGCAAACGCGCCAGCCCGGGGATTTCGGCCAGCCTGAACAGCAGGCGGCCAAGCCCCCACTCCTGACCGCTCCCGCCCTGGCCATGCCAGGCATTGACGTTCTGGCCGAGCAGCGTCACTTCGCGCACGCCGGCTTCGGCCAGGCGCTCAGCCTCCGCGACAATCTGCGCCACCGGCCGGGAGACCTCGGAGCCCCTTGTATAGGGCACAACGCAGAAGGTGCAGAACTTGTCGCAGCCTTCCTGCACGGTGAGGAAGGCGGTGACGCCGCGCTTGATGACCTCGGCGCGCTTGGGCTGCGGCAGGTGCTCGAACTTGTCCTCGAGGGCGTAGTCGGTCTCGACGATCTTTTCGCCGCCGCGCACCCGCGCCAGCACGTCCGGGAGCCGGTGATAGGTCTGCGGACCGATGACCAGGTCGACTGCCGGCGAACGGCGGATGATCTCGGCGCCTTCGGCCTGCGCCACGCAGCCGGCGACGCCGACCAGCATCTCACGGCCGGCCAGGGCACGCTCGGCTTTCATATCGCGGATACGGCCGAGCTCGGAATAGACCTTTTCGGCCGCCTTCTCCCTGATATGACAGGTGTTCAGCAGCACCAGGTCGGCCTCGCCAATGGCATCGGTCGCGGAATAGCCGTCGGCAGCCAGCGCATCGGCCATACGCTGTGAATCATAGACATTCATCTGGCAGCCATAGGTCTTGATGAAGACTTTTCTCGCTGCCGCGGGAAGCACCGCCGGCTGTCCAGCCGTAGTGCCGATGTCGTCGCTTTCTATCGTGTTCAAGTCCATAAGGCGGCTTCTAACGCCTTTCCGTGACAAAAAACAGACGATTCTCGGCCCGCGCCAGCAAGAGCGTGCCGGAGCTACCGGCTCGGCCGCGGGTCGGCAAGCGCCGCCTGCATCATCTCACGCACCTGGCTTTCCATCAGTTTCGACGTCTCCTTGCGGTTCGAACCCTTGGAAAAGGCGATTGCCTCGCCGAAATGCACCTCGACGTCGAGCGCGCCCTCCGCCAGCAGAACCTTGAGATGCGGCATCAAATCCTCATCGCCGATCCAGGCGGCAAGCGGGCGATGCCGGCGGCCGAGCGTCACGCCGTGCAGACGCGTATAGGCGATCGCCACCGGCTGGATGAACACCTGTTCCGCCGCGCCTTCGGAAATCGCCATCGAGGCGGCGCCGAACAGCGTGCTCTTGAACGGCAGGACCATATTGCCGTCGCCGGTCGAGCCCTCGGCAAACAGCACCATCGCATCGCCCTTGGCCATGCGGCTGGCAATCTCGCTTGCCTGGTCGCCCGACGAACGCTTGCGCTCGCGCTCGATGAAGACGGTGCGCTGCAGCTTCGACAGCATGCCGATCAGCGGCCAGCCTTCCATATCCGCCCTGGCGATGAACTTTACGTCGGCAAAAGAGCCGAGCACCATGATGTCGGTCCAGGAGATGTGATTGGACGCAACCAGCAGCGGGCGCTTGTCGGACAGCGCTCCCTTGACATGGATGCGCATGCCGAGCGCCCTGACGATCAGCCTGTGCCAGACCTTGAGGATGAAGGTTTCCGGCCACCAGCCAGTCTTCATCGACAGAATCTGTAGCGGCACAAGGACCAACGAACCGGCGACAACGAGGCCCAGCGCCAGGAAAATCCTGATTTTCTTGATCATCGCCCCATCCCGGCCGTCTCGCTAGCGAAGATCGCGGCGCATGACAAGCGCGCCGGTCGGTCCGTGTTCGGCCGATCTGTAGTAATTCGGCCGCTTGCCGACCTCGCGGAAGCCCAGCCGACGATAAAGCGCGATCGCCGCGACATTGGTCTCGTCGACCTCGAGGAACAGCGCTTCGGCGCGCTGCGCGTGCAGTTCGCGCAACACCGCGTCCATCAATTGCCAGCCCAGCCCCTGGCGACGATGCGATCGCGCCACCGCGACGGTCAGGATCTCGCCCTCGCCTGCCGCAAGCCTCGCCAGCACGAAGCCAACGGGCGGCTTGGAGCCCTGTCCGGTTTCGCGCGCGGCATAGCCGAACACGGTGTCCTGTTCGAGCAGGGCGGCGAATTCGCCATCGGTCCAGGGGCGGACAAAGTCCTCGCGATGCAGCAGCGAGACCGCCGGACTGTCGGCGATCCTCAGCGGCTCGAGCGCGTAGTCCCGGCGGCGTGGTTGGAGAAAAGGTATGCGCATTTATCTTTCTTGCCTTGATAGAATAAAGCCAGCCTGCGGCTTGGCGTCGGCGCCGCGCATATAGAGTGGTTTCGGCCGTTCGCCCGCGCCCTTGGCGGCAGCCAGGCGGGCGTAGGTGACAATGTCGGCGGTGGCTGTCCGAGGGCCGACATCAAATTCGCGCCCGGCCGATGCGCTGATGAGCGCTGCCGCGGTGCCGGCAAGCACCGGAGACGTTTCCTTCGCCATAGCCACCACGTCAGCCAGCGTGGCCGCGGCCGGACCGTAAGTCAAGACTAACCTTTCGTCGTAAAAGGCCGCGTGGATCTCTTCACGGCCGGCATCGAGCGCCGCCAGCACGGCGCGACCGGGAAATGCCGCTGCTGCTTCGGCGGCCAGCGCCTCCAGTGTCGTCACCCCTATCGCCGGTATCTTCAGCGCCAGCGCCAGGCCACGCGCGGTCGAGACGCCGACGCGCAGACCGGTGAAAGAACCGGGGCCGACAGAGACGGCGATGGCGCCAAGACCTGCATAGTCGGTTGCGCTTGCCTCCAGCGCTTCGGCGATGACCGCCATCAGTTGCTCGGCATGGCCCTTGCCGAGATCGAGCACCTGATGGCCAAGCTCCTGCTTCGCCGTCGCGTCATAGACGCAAGCGGCGCAGAGGTTGGCGGCACAGTCGATGGCAAGCAATTTCATGAGGCAACCGGTTCGAAAAACAATTCCCTGTGCCCGCCACGGCCCGCCACCGCAAGGGGATAGTGCATAATTCGTTAAGCGGCTTCGCTTGTAGCCTATGCGGCCTGTTCGATACGCAGCATGTGGTTGTCCCAGACATAGTCCGGTTCGGAGCGTGTCGCACCGCTGCCCTCGACGATCTCGCCGGCGCCGGTGGTGGCCATGAAGCCGGTTCCATCGGGCGCCACGCCGCAGACCTCGACCAATGCGCTGTTCGCAACGACCCGGCCGCTGGCCGCATCGATCACGACGAGCGAGTTGCCTTCCGGCGAGGAAACGGCGACAGTTCCGGCAGCCCGATTGGCGGCCACCGAGCCTATGTAGTTGCGGAAGCCGGACAAAACGTCCTGCGGCATGTCCAGCAACTGCAGCTCCTTGCCGCGGGCGGCGCGACCGACCAGCAACGGTCGATCGGTGCCCGGCCCCCTGTACTGGCAGCCGAACCAGACGCTTCCGGACCGATCGGTGTCCATGTGGCGGATCGACAGCTGATGCAGTGCGGCCGGCAATTCGTGCTTCTCGATAAGATCGCCGGTGACGCGGTCTATCAGCACATAGGACGGCTTCATGGTTGCAATGTTGAGCTCGGCGCGGCCGTAATCCGGATGGGTCTCGATGCCGCCATTGGCAACCGCGATCGTCCTGCCATCGCCCAGGAGCAGAAGCTCGTGCGGACCCACGCCATAGGTCGGGAATTCGCCGACACGGCTGAATTTGGCCCGCGCATCGTAGACGCCGACGACGCCGGCGGCGTTGTCGAAGTCGTTTTCGGTGGCATAGAGCAGCGCACCGTCGGCCGAGAACACGCCATGGCCGAAGAAATGCCGGCCGGCGATGCTGGCGATGGTCAGCGGCGCGTCACGGCCCGAGTGATCGAAAACCACGGCGAAGGTGCCGGGCTGACGCGCGAAGACCACCGAGCGTTTCGATATGGGATCGAAGGTGACATCGTGGCCGCGATCGGGCAGGTCGATCGCATGCAGGACCTTGCCGGCCTCGGACAGGACGGCAGCGCCAAAGCTGCCGTCGCGTTTGACGAAAGCCGTGGCGAAGACGGCGTCGGCCACAAGCGTGGTTGCCCAGGCCGAGGGCGTCATCGTCGCCATGAAGCCAACGCCTGCAGCTCTCAGGAAGTCGCGGCGATCTATCAGAGGGGTTTTCAATTCAGTCCCCATCCAGCGAGGAGAAGCCTGCGGTCAGTCCGAATTCGGAGGTCAACCTCGTGCCGATCAAGGCCGACAGGCTGGAGGTGATCAGCGCGAAATGATCGAGCTTGTCACGAAGCGCCGGATCGGCAAGCGCCTTGTCGATTGGACCGCTGACCGCCTTGGCGGTGGCGACACCGTTGACCAGCTGGATGTGGATCGATTCGGCCATCCAGCGCGCATCGGCCGGCAGAGCATCGCCAAGTTTCGAGGCCTGGAACAGCGTATCGATGCCGGAGAGATTGCCGGCCAGTGACGCGGTGGTGTTCTGCGAGCGCCAATAGATTGCCTGTTTCGGCTTGTCCGCATCCGGCTTGCCGCCGAAAAACCCTTTCAGGCGCACGTCGCGGACCATTTCCAGTTCGTTGATGAAGACGCCGACCAGTTCCGTCACCGCTTCGTTGCCGTCGCGGTAGAGCGGGTTCTGCGCCCCCGGATTGGCCCAAAGCGCGGCAAAGCCGTCCGCCTTGTTCCAGGCGGCGCTGACCTCGCCGGCCATGGTTTCGATGTTGCCGGCAACGGCAGTGCCATAAGCGCAGCGGTAGGGATCATCCTTGCCGGCAAGTGCATCGGCGCCGTCGCCGTAAAGAACGAATTCGAGCGCGCCCAGCCCCTGCATGGCAACGCTCTTGCCGGCCAGTTGTGCCGGATCGGTCGCGGTCGGATCCTTGTCGGACAGCGCCGCCTGTACCTGTTTCAGGCCGATGCTCTTGCGATCCGGCCAGAACAGCATGCGCTCCAGCCGGTTGTTCTCCTTGATCGGTCCGAAGCCGATGATTTCGGCTAACGACCAGGCATAGACGGTGGCGGAGAATTCGGCGCGTGCGGCATCGAGTTTTCCTTGCGAGGGCGTGACGCACAGCTTGCGCATGGATCCGGTCAAGGCTTCCGCATGCTCGTGCAGGCCGGCATAGGCCGGGCGGACGAAGCCATCGATCGCGCGCTGGATGATATCGGAGGCTTTGACCGCCGCAGACGCAGGGGCAACGCCCAGCAATGCCAGCGCAAGAATGAGAAACAATGCAGAACGCTTGAACATCACAGTGACTCCAGGAATTTGAGCAGCGCGTCACGCTCAGTCGCACTGGCGGCGGCAAAGCGGTCGCGCGCTTTCTGCGCCTCGCCGCCATGCCACAGGATCGCCTCGGTCAGGCTGCGCGCGCGCCCGTCATGCAGGAAGAAGGAATTGCCGTTGACCGTCTCGGTCAGGCCGATGCCCCACAGCGGCGGCGTGCGCCATTCATTGCCCGTCGCATCTCCCACGGCCTGGCCATCGGCCAGATCAGGCCCCATGTCGTGCAGCAGGAAGTCGGAATAGGGCCAGATCAGCTGGAAGGCCTGCGCCTTGTTGGGCGTATCGCGGCGCGTGACGAATTTCGGCGTGTGGCAGGCAATGCAGCCGATCTCGTAGAATGTTTTTTTGCCCGCGAGCACGTCGGGCCGGTCGAGGTCGCGGCGCGGCGGCACGGCCAGGTTCTGCGAATAGAAGGTGACGAGATCCATCACCGGCGGCGGCGCCTCGACCGGGCCAAGACGCTGCTGCACGCCGTTCGGCATGTCGAGGCATTTTGCCTCCGCAGCAGTGCAATCGCCCCAATGCTTCGGCTCTTCGGGCGTCGAGATGCCGATGTCGCCGGCAAAGGCGTCCGCCGCCTGCTGGCGGATCGACGCGGTCTGTGCCTTCCAGCCGAAACGGCCAAGCGTCAGTTTTCCGTTCAGGCTATCGCGCACGATGTTCGGCCTGCCGGAAATGCCGTCGCGGTCCCTGTCGTCTGGATCGGCGTGGGCGAGAATATCAGCCGGCGCGATCTGTTCGATCAGGCCCAAGCCGATCATCGGCGGGGTCAGGCGCGGCGACAGCGTGGTGCGTGGGTCAAGCGGCCCGTAGCCAAGGCCGTCAACCGAATAGCTCGGCTTGCGCAAGGAGATCACAGTGCGGTCCGTCAGCTCTACCTTACGTTCTTGGTAGTCGACATGCATCCTGCCTTCACCGGGCAGGCCGGGTACGGCGAGCTCCTGCAATTGCCTGCCGTAGACCGGGTCGGGGAAGTTGAGCACCTCGTGGTCGGCAAGCGCCGCCTTCTCTTCCGCGCTGCTGGCGTCACGGGCCAGCCGCAGGAACATCGACGTGGTGCCGACGTCGCCTTGCGGCGGGCGGCCGCGGCCATCCTTCAGATGGCAGTTCTGGCAGGCACGTTCGTTGAACAGCGGGCCGAGCCCGTCCGACGCCTGCGTCGAGGATGGCGACGAGACCCAGTTCTTGCGGAAAAGGGCATTGCCGAGCTTGAAGTCGCCCTCTTCCTCGAAGGTGATGTTGGCCGAGGATTGCGAGAAGGAATCGCGGCTGACGTCCTTCCGGGACGTGCCGGCGCCACCTTGCATCAGTTCGAACTGCTCTGGCCTGGAAAAATCCGCGGTCGGCCTGGTGACGGCGATGACGCGCGCCTGGTCCTTCGCATTGAGGTCGGTGCGCGTGGTGGCGAGCCCGGCAGGCTGAAGATCACCGGCCATCGCCGAGGAGGCAAGCGCCAACACGAGCACGACATAGCGCCGACGCGCCAATCCGGCCGGCGTCTTGCGAAGGAGCGGCGAGCCATTGGCCCGCCGCGAGCGGCGCACGAATTCTAGCAGGCGCCGCATTCCCGCATGCCCTTACTCCGCCTCGTCCGCCGATGCGGCGTTGAGCTGGCCGTATTTTTCCTCGCCGATCGAGGCAAGCAGGTCGAGCTGCGTCTCGAGAAAGTCGATGTGACCCTCCTCGTCGGCGAGCAATTCCTCGAACAGCTTCATCGTCACGTAGTCGCCGGCGTCGTTGCAGATTTCGCGCGACCGCTTGTAGGCGGTACGTGCGTCATATTCGCCGGCAAGATCGGATTCGAGCACTTCCTTGACGTTCTGCCCGATGCGCAGTGGCGCCACGGACTGCAGGTTCGGATGGCCTTCGAGGAAGATGATACGGGCGACGAGCTTGTCGGCATGGTGCATCTCCTCGATCGATTCCGCCCGCTCCTTCTTTGCCAGCTTGGCGTATCCCCAGTCCTCAAGCAGACGGAAATGCACCCAGTACTGATTGACGGCCCCAAGCTCCAGAAAAAGAGCCTCGTTAAGCCGCTCGATGATCTGCGGATCGCCTTTCATGAATTCTGCTCCCGTATTGGACGCGCAGGCCTCTGACGCGATCCAGGTGTGAAACGACATCCACGCCGCTCGCCTCCGAGCGGGCGTGGTAATTTTCGGTGACCCGAATGATCGTTTCCACCACATTTGGGAAGCAGCCGCAACAGCGACCGCGCTTTTGCATGGCATGATAGATCTTCGCCGGCACGATCAGCTGCCAGGGATCCTGGTCCAGCAGCGCGACGATCGTCTGCTCGATCTCCTTCTCGGTGATGATATTGCAATGACAAATCAGCATTGGCTTGCTCGGCTGGCTGACGGCGTCTCCCGCGCCGTGTGGCTTGATTTTCTAGCGGAGGCCGTTCCAGAGCCGGTTGTCCGGCTCCGGATCAGTCTCCTGTCTTTCGGCCCTTACTTGAACACCTTGTCCGGCGCGTCGAGGCTGTCGGACCCTTCGAAGGCGATGGTGCTGAGCTTCAGGGAGCCGACGGCGCGCTCAATCGACTTGGTCTGATCGACCAGCGCATCGATCGCCGCCTGCACGGTGGCGTTGCCCTCAACGTTGCCCTCGGCGATCTGCTGGTCATAGGCCTCGCCGGCCAGTGCACGCGCCTTGATCGCCTCCATCTTGGCGACGGTGAGATCGAGCTTGTCAGACAGTTCCTTGTCGATCGCCGGATCGGCCGCCTTCACCATATCGGCCACCGAGGGACCCGAAACGACGGTGCCGTCGAGACGCGTGTAGCTCGCACGATAGGCCGCGCGAATGCCGATGGCGTCGTAGAGATGCGAATTGTAGGTGTTGTCGGAGAAGCAATCGTGCTCCTCTTCCGGATCATGCAGCAGCAGGCCGAGCTTCATGCGCTCGCCGGCCAGTTCGCCGTAGGACAGCGAGCCCATGCCGGTGAAGATGGTCGAGATCGCCGTGTTCGGCTCGCCATCGACGAGAGCCTTGCGGGCGGCGCCGTCTTCCTTCCAGTTGCCGACCATCTCCTGAATATCCGAAACCAGAAGGTCGCTGGCCGATTTCAGATACTCGGCGCGGCGATCGCAATTGCCGCCGGTGCAGTTCTTGAGGTCGTAGTCGGTATAGGGGCGCTCGCCGGCACCCGGGCCGGTGCCATGCAGGTCCTGGCCCCAGAGCAGGAATTCGATGGCGTGGTAGCCGGTGGCGACATTGGCCTCGATGCCGCCGGCTCCCTGCAGTGTGCCGGAGAGGAACTCCGGCGAAAGCTTCGGTGCATCGACCTTCTTGCCGTTGATCTCGATCTCCTTGTTGGCGATCACATTGGCCGTGTAGAGCGCGTTCGCGTCCGATTCGGTGCCGTAGCTCTTGGCGACGTAGTCGATCAAGCCTTCATCCAGCGGCCAGGAGTTCACCTTGCCTTCCCAGTCGTCGACGATCTTGTTGCCGAAGCGGTAGACCTCGGTCTGCTGGTAGGGAACGCGCGATGCCTTCCAGGCGTCACGGGCAGCGTTGAGGGTTTCCACCGATGGCGCGGCGAGCAGCGCGTCGACCGCCTTGTCGAGCGCCTGCGCGGTGGTCAGCGAATCCTCGTATTTGGCGAGTGCGATGTCGGAATAGGTCTTGATGACCGCCTTTGCATCGGTTTCCGCCTTTGCCGGCAACACGAATACCGCCGCCGTCAGCAGGGCAGTGGCGCCGATCGCCGCAAGCCTGCTGCCATATCGTGCTGTCATAATCACTCTCCAGTTTCTCGGAAATTCTGTAAACGGCGCGCGCAACAACCGGCGCCAGGCCATCTGTGGGCCATTGGGCGCAAGAGATGCCGCGCCATCGCGCGGTTCGCCGAAGAAAGACACCAAAATGCCTCCAATCGAAAGGGTTCAAGGCCCAGACATTAAAGGGATGCGCTGACGCGCGAGCCTCCATAAAGCTGCGACATCGTCGGATGTCAATGACAATCCGTAGGAAAAGTCAATTGAAACAACAGTTTAGAATTATTCTAAACTAAGACTCTCAACTTTATGCATTTTCCTGCACCGGTCTTGCCGCTGAACTGTGCGATTGACAGCCGCCATCCCGGATGCGACCCGCAAAAGCTCGCTTGCAGCGGTGCCAGACAATTGCCATCTGGCGAAACATCCTAGGGTAGAATCAGGATTGGATGCGATGAAGAACGGTGTGGTCATTGTCGGCGCGGGTCATGCGGGCGTGCAAGCGGCCGCCAGTCTGCGCGAAGACGGCTATGACGGGCCGGTGATCCTCGTTGGGGATGAGGACGAACTTCCCTATCACAAGCCGCCGCTGTCGAAGACTTTCATCAAGGATGCCGAGGCCAAGCCGCAACCCTTGCGCGGCGAGGCCTTTTACACCGGCAGCGCCATCGATTACCGGCCTGGCGTCAGGATCGATCGGATCGATGCCGGACGCCGCAGTTTGGATATTGCCGGCGGTGGTGCGCTGGCCTTTGACCATCTGATCCTGGCGACAGGCTCGCGCCCGCGCACGCTGCCGCTGCCCGGTGCCGACCTGTCCGGTGTGCTGTCGCTGCGCTCGCTGGCCGATGCGCGGCTGATCCGCGACCTCAGCGCGCAAAGCGACGAAGTCGTCATCCTCGGCGGCGGTTTCATCGGGTTGGAGATCGCAGCCACGTTGAGGGCCGCCGGTCGCACGGTGACAGTGGTCGAGGCGGTGGACCGGCTGCTCGGCCGCGCCGTGGCGCCGGTCGTGGCGAGCCACGTCCGGCAACGGCTGGAGGCGACAGGCGTGCGCATCCTCACCGGCACCTCGATCGCCAGGCTCGATGGCGAAAACGGTCATGTCACGGCCGCCATCACCTCATCAGGCGAAAGGCTGCCGGCGCGCATGCTCATCGTCGGCGTTGGTGCCGTGCCCAATTTAGAACTGGCGCAGGCGGCCGGCCTCAGCATCGCCAACGGCATTCGCGTCGATCATCAAATGCGCACATCGATGCCGGAGATTCTCGCTATTGGCGATGCTGCCTCTTACCGTCACTGGCTCACCGGCGGCGACGTGCGGCTGGAATCGGTGCAGAATGCCACCGACCAGGCGCGGCTTGCCGCGCGCACGATATCGGGCCACCCCGACGCCTATTCGGCGGTGCCATGGTTCTGGTCCGACATCGGCGACATGAAATTGCAAATGGTCGGCCTGACCGCCGGCGGCGACAGCCATGTCGTGCTGGGAGATCTGCCCGACAACAAGTTCTCGATCTACCACTATGCCGGCGACCGGCTGCTCGGTATCGAATCGGTCAACCGTCCCGGCGACCACATGCTTGGCCGCAAGATGCTCGGCGCCGGCTTCTCGCCGACGCCGCAGCTGGTTGCTGAGGGACCTGACGGTCTGAAGGCGGCGCTGGCCGCATTCCAGCAGGATGAGCCTGCAAGGGCTGCGGGCTAGCCCCCCGCTTACCCTCCCCCTTGTGGGG
>NZ_RZOL01000810.1:0-1011 GCF_004022985.1 Mesorhizobium sp. M7A.F.Ca.ET.027.02.1.1
GCCTTGGTTGCCATTAGAACCGAATCCCTCTTTTGGCACAATTGCCGTGTCGGGATAACGGCCTGAAAGTCTTAAGGTTCCCCTTGCGCAATCCGTCGAATCAAGCGGAAAGGCCGATCACCAGATCGGCAGCCCGGCGCCGCGCCAGCACGCGCTCGATGTTGGGCAGGTCGTTGGACGCGATCCAGGCGCGCGCATCTTCATCGGAGCGGCCATGTCCGTGCCAGCGCTCCATCAGCCGGCGCTCGAGTTCGTTGCGCGGCACGTCGACGAAGATCGAGAAATCGAACAGCGGCGCCAGCCGCGACCACGGCTCTTCGTCGAGCAGCAGATAGTTGCCCTCGACCAGGATGAACTTGGTTTGCGTGGCGACGATCGAGGCGGCGGCGCGCGACAGTTCCATGCTGCGGTCGAAGACCGGGATGGCGATGTCGGGTTCGCCGGCACGGATACGCTTCAGCAGGGCCTCAAACCCGGCAAAGTCGAAGGTTTCCGGCGCGCCCTTGCGCGCGCGCAGGCCGCGCCGCTCGAGCACGGCGTCGTCATAGTGGAAGCCGTCCATCGGCACGACTTCCGAAGCACCTTCGGGCAGCAGTTCATGCAGCCTTGCCGACAGCGTCGACTTGCCGGAGCCTGGTGGACCGGCAATGGCGACGATGAAGCGGTTTGCCTTGCCGGCGCGTTTGAAGATGGTGGCGGCGAGATGGGCGATTTCGGACATGAGAGCCTCGCTTGCCTGGATGATCGGCACGATAATTTCCGCTGTATCTTGTCGGCAGTTGGCGGAAATTTCAAATCGGGATTTGAGCTATTGGAGGCGGTCTTTTGCCAAAGTTGGCGCCGCCCCTCATCGCCCTGCCGGGCACTTCTCCCCGTATAGTGACGGGGAGAAGGGGCCAGCCGCAATCTCGGCGCCTACTCTGTAACGCTGGTAGTTGGCGAAACCGGTGATGAGAGCACCCCTCTCCCCGTCACTATACGGGGAGAGGGTGCCGGCAGGCAGGTGAGGGG
>NZ_RZOL01000811.1:0-1010 GCF_004022985.1 Mesorhizobium sp. M7A.F.Ca.ET.027.02.1.1
GACCAGACACGCTTTATGTCAGCACCGGTGGCGGCTGGTCGCCGGCGACCGACGCGGCGATCCGCGCCCTCGCCATCAGACCCGAAACCCAGCTCGTCGCTGCCACCGATAATAACAAGCAGGGCGACATCTATGCCGGCAGGCTTCTCGCCTTTGCTGGGGAGGTCGGATGCGGCGCCGAGCGGCTGCGCCCCGTGGCGACTGACTGGAACGCCGATCTAAAAGTGAGGGAGGAAGCAGGGGGAAAGGAGGAGGGAGGCCGGCTGCCGCATGCCCGCCGGTCGCGTCAAGGGTGAAGCTTCGCCCGGCTGCGCCGGCCCTTGACCCGCCCGGGCGGAGAGGCGGCCGCGGGGGAGGGGTCCGGAAGGGCTGAAGATGATGGTGATCCGCGAGGGATGAACCGCGCTCCGGCCCGCAAGTGGCCAGGAGCCTCCCATGACCGTTCAATCCTCCATCCGCAAGATCTACTTCGGTGTCGCCGATCAGCGGCAGATGTACCGCCTGTTCGACCGCCATGCCCAGCGGCCCGATCGCTGGCAGAATGACGACAGCGCCCTGTTCGCCGGAGAGTGGTTCGAGATCGCTCGCGCCGAGCATGATCACATGCTCGACATCCTGCCGCCGCTCTGGATGCGCGGCGAAATGTTCGCCATGCGCGAGTTCCTCGCCGACAGCGTCACCAGCGTCTTCTACACGCTCAGGATCGACGGGAAGGTCCGCTACTTCCACGCCTATTGCGACCTGGCGCAGCGCCGCTCACCGGTTGAGACGCGCGACGCCATCGTCGAACGTGAGTCCTGGCCGGTGAAGGCCATGACGTATCACGAGCGCCTGGAGCATGTGTGGAGCGCCACGCACGATGAGTATCGTGGCTATGCCGGAGACCGGTTCTTGAGCCAGCATTGCGGCAAGCGGACCATCCTCGTCTATGGCCTGGGACGGACCGATCTCCAGCTGCTCGACGACCTGACCGACGAGGAGATCGCTGCCAAGCTGCCGGTGCATTTGCG
>NZ_RZOL01000812.1:0-1006 GCF_004022985.1 Mesorhizobium sp. M7A.F.Ca.ET.027.02.1.1
GGGGGTGGGGGGAAGGTGCGTCCCCTTCCCCGCCGATGATGGATGCGTGGACCATCAGGCGGCCTCGCGTTCTTCCGAGGCCGCCGGCTGAAGGCCGTGCAGGAAGGCGACGGCGCGCTGCGCGTGAGCAGCGGCCGAGAAGACCGCCCGCCTGTCGTCGGCGAGCACCTTCAACCAGGAATCGAGATAGCTCGCATGATCCGGACGCGGCTCGAGCTCCGGCACGATACCGAGATCGGCGGAGAGAAAGCAGCTCCCGAGCTCGGCGATCAGTTCTTCGCGTGCCCGCTCGCTGCGATCCTTGGCGTAGCGGCTGAGGTTGCGGTTCACCCGATGTGGCGCCGAAGTCCAATGCGTGGCTTCATGACTCAGGGTCGCCACATATGCCGCGGCGTCGCGGAACGTCTGGAACGGCGGCATCTGGATGTGGTCGGTTGCCGGCGAGAAGTAGGCGCGATCGCCGCCGTGCCGGATCATCGCGCCGGTGTTGGCGAAGAAGCGATCGGCATGTTCGATGCGCACAATCGGATCGCGAGCAGGTTCCGCCTTCTGCCCGTAATAATGGTCCGGCAGGCCGTCGATCTGCGCGACGTTGAAGACCGAGTAGGCTTTGAGGAACGGGATCTCCCGATCGAATTCCTCACCAGCGGAATCCGTTTCGGTCTTGGTGAAGCGGCTGGCGAAAACGACCATTGAGCCGGTCTCGCCCTTGCGGACGGCGCCGCCGAGCTCGAGCGCCTGCTTGAACGTCATCCACATCGGACTGGCAAAGCCGCGCGCGATGGCCTCGGACCACAGCAGCAGCACGTTCATACCGCTATAGGGCAGACCGTTATGCCGTAGCGGCCGCGTAACGCGGCCGATGGCATTGGCAGAATGCCATGGCTGCATCCAGGGCCGGACACCCTTCGCGAGCTCCGCGACGATGCGGTCGGTGATCCGCGCGTAGATGTCGATGCGCGGTCCTTTTCCTTCTTTTCTGCTCATTTTCATGAACCTCCAGAAC
>NZ_RZOL01000813.1:0-996 GCF_004022985.1 Mesorhizobium sp. M7A.F.Ca.ET.027.02.1.1
CGGCACTCAAAGTTGCCGGCCGGCATGCCGATGTCTTTGAGTTGGCGCCCGGCTCGATCGACGAGATCCGGCAATTGATGGAGCGGGTGCGCCGCTCCGCCGCCGAACATGGCCGGGCCGGCAAGCTGCGCTTCGCGCTTCCGGTCGGGATTCACCAAGGTGCTTCCGCCTCCGGCCACAAGGCGGTCGATGTTGCCGGGCCGCCAGCCCAGGCCGCCCTGTCGCTGCTTGCGTATGCAGCCCTTGGGATCGATGAATTCATGATTGTCGGCGTCGACACGCCACGCGAGATCGCAACGCTCGGCCGGGAAACGATCGCTCTGCTGCGCAATTCGCTGGCGCGTCGCGAACACGAGGCATTCCAGCCTGGGGCATATGCGTCTCGTGCAGGATTGGAGACGCGGGCAACGGGCTGAAGTTCTTCAGCCTTTTGTTGCCTCGGGCCTGTCGCCAAGCCGCGACAGGCCTTCAATGACAGCGCTCGAATCCGTTAGCGCGCCGAAGACGCCGTCTTCAACCGTCACCATGTGAAGGGCTGCTTCGTGCGCTTGTCTGTCGCCGCTGGCGCAGGCGTCCGAAATCGTCAGGCATTGGAAATTGCGGTCGCAGGCCTCACGCAGCGTGGTGTGGACGCAGACATCCGTGGTGCATCCGGAAAACAGCAGATGCGTGATGCCTTGCGCGCGCAGCACAAGTTCGAAATCCGTATAGGTGAAAGCGCTGTTGCAGGTCTTGTCGACGATGATGTCCTGCGGGGCGACGTCGATCTCCGGAACGATCTGGAATCCTGGACCAGAGCGCAGCAGGATTTCGGTGCCTTCGAGCCCAGCGCGCTTGCGGCGCCATGTCTCGTAGGGCGTCATGTCGGCCATGTCAGCCCGGTAGCCCTGCCTGGTGTGGATGACCCTGACACCGGCCTTGCGGGCGGCTGATATCAGCCGCCCGCAAGGCCGGTGTCAGGGTCATCCACACCAGGCAGGGCTACCGGGCTGACAT
>NZ_RZOL01000814.1:0-977 GCF_004022985.1 Mesorhizobium sp. M7A.F.Ca.ET.027.02.1.1
ATCTTGGGAAGCGGGCCAATTCCCGCTCGATGGCTCCGTCAGTGTGCGGCGGCGGGCGCGATCACCGCGAAGGCTTCAGCCGAGCGGCCGCAGCTTGCTAGCGGACCCCTTGCGGGTTGATCGTGGAAGATCCGCAGCCGCACCAGGAAAGCCATCACGAGAGAGCGGGATTGGACTGCCCACAAAGAGTGGCGTCCGATGACCCGGGCCTGTTCGCACAGAAGCGGGCCACCCGCTCACGGTGAAGCGTGGTCCTCTCGATCGAAACAGCGCACTTTCAGGACAACGAATTCGTGTCGGCCCTGCCACGCGCAGTAGTGGGACAAGCGACCCGATATGGTGATGCGGTTCGGCTACGGGCCGACGATGCCCTGTCGACTCGGTGATAGCCTAAACAGCGGTGATGCACCCACGCGAATAGCCAGAGCGAAGGTCCGGAGAGTTGGCACAGCAATCATCTCGGGCGGAGCTATCGCCCCGCCCGAGTTGATGCTCATCCGAGAGCCGCCATCTGCAGGTCGGCTGCCTTGCGATCGACGCTCTGCCCGGGGTTCTCCACCGGCCGTTCGAAGGGCTTCCAGACCTCGCCGACGACCTGTTCGTAGGCATTGACGGCGCCCTCGGCGGCCATGCCCAGCGCGTGGGCCTGGAGCGCCATGTCGGCGGCGAACTCCCGCTTGCGCTGGGCGGCGCTGTCGAAGCCGACCGGTCCACCGACATCCTCATCCCGGTCGTCGCAGGCTGACTTGGCCGTGGCGTCGCGGGCCTCGGTCACGGAGCGGCTGTAGAATTGGCCGGCGCCATGAGCGGAGCCGACATACGCTCCGACGATGCGCTGCAGGTGGATCTGCATGGCGCGTTCGCCAAGTCCCTCGTCGAGTGCTGCGGCCGTGTCGACGATGAGCTTCTCGTGCAGCTCGCGGATGCCGTCGCTGTCGAGGACCGGCAGGCCGAAGCTCTCGGAGATGAGGGAGCAT
>NZ_RZOL01000815.1:0-975 GCF_004022985.1 Mesorhizobium sp. M7A.F.Ca.ET.027.02.1.1
GTGCGAGGTCGTGCGCGACCCGCGCACGCATCGCTATTCCTCGTCGCGCGGCATTCCGGGCCTGCGTCGCGCCCAAGCCGCCTACTATGGCAGGCGCTTCGGCGTGAAGCTCAATCCCGACACGCAAGTGGTGGCCACGCTTGGCTCGAAGGAAGGCTTCGCCAATATGGCGCAGGCGATCACGGCGCCCGGCGACGTGATCCTGTGCCCTAACCCGACCTATCCGATCCATGCCTTCGGCTTCATCATGTCGGGTGGCGTCATCCGCTCGCTGCAGGTGGAGCCGGACGACGGCTTCATCCCGGCGCTCGAGCGCGGAGTCAAACATTCGATCCCGAAGCCGCTGGCGCTGATCCTCAACTATCCGTCGAACCCGACGGCGCTGGTCGCCTCGCTCGATTTCTACAAGGATGTGGTCGCCTTCGCCAAGAAGAACGACATCATCATCCTGTCCGACCTTGCCTATTCGGAGATCTATTTCGACGGCAATCCGCCGCCTTCGGTGCTGCAGGTGCCTGGCGCGATCGACGTTTGCGTCGAATTCACCTCCATGTCGAAGACCTTCTCCATGCCCGGTTGGCGGATGGGCTTTGCCGTCGGCAACGAGCGGCTGATCTCGGCGCTGACGCGGGTGAAATCCTACCTCGATTACGGCGCCTTCACGCCGATCCAGGTGGCGGCGGCACATGCGCTCAATGGCGACGGCGCCGACATCGCCGAAGTCCGCGACATCTACCACAAGCGCCGCGATGTGATGGTCGATGCCTTCGGCCGCGCTGGCTGGACAATTCCGGCACCGGCGGCATCGATGTTCGCCTGGGCGCCAATCCCGGAGCCGTTCCGACATCTCGGCTCACTCGAATTCTCCAAGCTGCTCATCGAACATGCCGACGTGGCCGTGGCGCCCGGTGTTGGCTTCGGCGAGCATGGCGACGAATTCGTGCGCGTCGCTCTGGTCGAGAACGAGCACAGGAT
>NZ_RZOL01000816.1:0-974 GCF_004022985.1 Mesorhizobium sp. M7A.F.Ca.ET.027.02.1.1
GGACGTCGAGCCGCTTCATGGATGGCTCCAGGACCGCCGGCGGCAGCAGCAATTCAGCGACGCTGATCTCAAGGGCCCGTGCAAACAACGCAACCGTCGCGAGTGTCAGGTTCTGCTCCTGCCGCATCGTCAAATAGTAGGTCCGGTAGGAGAATTCCTTTTCGCTGGCAAAGCTCTTGATCAGCGCCACGAAATCTCGATTCGACAAATTCCGCCGCTGTCGCTCTTCCTCGAGCTTTGCCGCTATTTGCGCCTGCATGGCATCGCGCTCTGGGTTGTCCAAAACGTTTCTAGGATCGTATTTTTCCACCGCCGTCCAACCCCATACAAACCTCCTTTCGCGGCCGCAAGAAATAAGTTAAAGTATAAACTGCGACGTCCGTGAAAGGAGCCCCCATTGTCCAAATCTCTGCTCTATGCCGCCGCCATTGCCGTCGGCTCCCTCTACGCCAGCAGCGCGCCGGCTTCCGAATGGGGCTGTCAGGTACTGCTGTGCGTCTCCGGGAACTGGCAAGCCACCCCAAGCTGCCACCCGCCAATGTACCGGCTCCTCGCCGCCATGAAGCGTCCGGGTTTCTCCTGGCCGACGTGTCCCGCCGCGAGTTCCACCGCGGCGCGGAAAGACGTCTATGACGACTGCCCGGAAGGTTGGACAATCGGCTACAGCGACATCGGGCACGACGGCAACCGCTCAAAACCAAACATGTGCGAGAAGCGCGAAAATCTGTGCTTCAACCATCGGAACGGCAGGCCAATCTTCAAGCCAGTCACCAACCGGCGTGACGGCGACAGTTGCCAGAAGGCCACCAGCATGCCGCGGCCGGTACGGTCAAAGCCTTGGTACGTCGAGTACACCGACGCCAAGGGCTTGAGGCAGCGGGCCTGGTTCAATCTCAACATCTGATTGCTGCTTCCGCCGATTCTATGATGACACTCTAATTGACGTGCGACCGGAAATCGAGCCACCTACTTAC
>NZ_RZOL01000817.1:0-971 GCF_004022985.1 Mesorhizobium sp. M7A.F.Ca.ET.027.02.1.1
ACGGTGACCTGACCCTGATGGTACTGGGCCAGCACGAAGCGGCGCAGCTCGGGCCCGAAATGGCCGTCGATGCCGTCCGGCAGCGGTGCCACGACAGTTCGGCCATCGGGCGTCAGCCAACGCTCGCGCCGGAACCGGATCGCCGTCGGTTGGATAATCAGATCCTGGACGACGAAGGTCTCGTATCCCTTGAAACGGGAGCCCGCCGGAACCGCGGCCTGCAAGACCCGATCCTCGACCGCGACCCGCGACAGCGTCTTCTTGCCGCGCCCGCGGCGCTTGCCGCCGCCGCTCGATGCCGCCTTCTGCGCGCTCGCCTGCTCCATGCCGCTCGGCTTGTTGGGCTGGATGTTCGGCCGGCCCTTCAGCCCCTTCAGCCGCGCAATCTCCTCGCGCTGTTCGGCGACGATCTGCTTCAGCGCCGCCACCTCGCCCAGCAGTTCCACCACCAAGTCCTTGAGCGCGGCGTTCGACAGATCATGAAGAGCGGAAGACGGCGGCCTCGACATCGCTTGATCGAGTCAGAAAACAGCCGATTCGGGAATCCCCTCCCGTCAGACCGAGTCAATCGGTCGCACCACCACCCGCGTGCGACGCTTCAGTCCGCCCGGGGTTTTGCCCCTGTTACTCCGAAACGAATTAAGCCCCTGAGTCCATTCGGTTTCCGCACGCAACCCCGCGCGGCGGCGGACCGAGTTGGCGCTTCGCGCCTGCCCGCACCACTCCTTGCCTTGGGGGCGAGCCGTCGCGTTCCGCTCCGGTTGCAGGCGTCTCCCGCTGTCCTTGGCCGGGTCTCGTTCGGAGGGACGGTCCCCCGGACGAGCAAGATGGAGACAGGAAATGACCAACATCGTTTTTCTCGCCGGCAACATCGGCAACGACCCCGAAATGGTGAACACCCGCGGCGGCACCAAGATCACCGACTTCCGGCTGGCGACCTCCCGCCCGAAGCGGGTCGACGGCAAGGCTGT
>NZ_RZOL01000818.1:0-969 GCF_004022985.1 Mesorhizobium sp. M7A.F.Ca.ET.027.02.1.1
GCCGAAAACACCTGCCACAGCACCTCGCGCTGCTTCTGTCCCAAGCGGTTCTTGCGGCCCATTCGCGGCACCTCGGCATAGGCTTCGACACTGTCGATCCGCCAGGCGTCAATGACGTTCTCCCATTCCGAGACCAGAAAGCGCGGAGAGAAACCCGTGACAGCAGCCTCGCTCGCAGCCTTGTCGATCAGACCGCGCACGGCGTCGCGGTCGGCGACATGCGCCTTGCGTCCAGTCGCGAGCGCATGGAGTTCCTCGGCGATCCTGCGGAAGGAGGCGACGGTCACCCGGCCTTCCAGATCGTCACGGCCGCTGGAAAGCACGGCGAGCTTGCGCTTTAGCGCGTCGGCCAGCGGATCGGAGAAGGTGGTGAGCAGCACCCGCGCGTCGGGATAGAGGCGAAGGATGCGCATTACGCGATGCAGCGCCACCACGGTCTTTCCCGTCCCGGCGGAGCCGGCGACACGCGCGGGTCCGGAATAATCGCGCTCGACCACGCCGCGCTGAAGAGGATGCAGAAACACCGCCCATTTCTCGAATGGCGCGTCGAGTGCTGCCTGAAGTTCGTCCAGCCCTTCCAGCACCTGGAACCGACGCATCGTGTCGGGATGCGCCATCGGGTCCGCGACGGGCGCGGCGGCGGGCTTCAGGATTCCCGTGGCGGCATATTCGAGCAGCGCCTCGGCAGCTTCCTGTGGCAGGTGCGTGGCCAGGGCGAAGAAGCTGTCCTCGGTCGCCTCGGTGACGTCGGCCAGCCAATCCTGCGGCACGCCGACGGAGAGAAGGTCGTCCGGCGTCAGCCTTGCGAATAGCGGCGGCGCGTGGATGATCTCCTTGTCAAGAGTAATCTCAAGTGGCAGGTCGGCCTGAACGGGTTGGGACGCTGGTTGCAACGCCACTTCCTCGACACGCTCGCGCACTTCGACGATCTGGATCGCACCGGTTGCCGGATGCGTCTCGATGCGCCGC
>NZ_RZOL01000819.1:0-958 GCF_004022985.1 Mesorhizobium sp. M7A.F.Ca.ET.027.02.1.1
CGGCGATCCCGACCGGGATGATCTGCACGACGCCTTGAACGCCGCGTTCGGCAGCAAGCCATTCGTCTATGCGCGCGCCGGCAGCACCGTGAAGGTTTATGCCTACACGGACATGAAGGCGGCCGCGCTGGCGAAGGCGTTGCAGAAGCTCGACCACGAAAACGGTAGGGGAGGTGTCCTGCAACGGGCGGATGACAGCATCACGGCCCGGCTCAAGGACGCCGGCGTGGCCGGTAAGGCCGAGATCAAAGCGGGAGTTTCGACCGAAAGAGGCGGCCAATACTTCTTGCAGAAATTCATTCGCGGAACTGCCGACGTGATCAAGTCCGACGGAGAACAGCTCCCATACGGCCAGCGTCCGGACAAGGCTGCGGCAGCACTCTATTTGTCGTGGAAGGCGAATTTCAAGACGGTGGAGCCACGCAACGTTTATCACGTCGTCTTTTCGGCCAGGGCCGGCACAGACGCGCGTGCGTTGCTGCGCGCGGCTGAGAATGTGCTTGCCGAAAAGATTCCCGACCACAAATGGGCAATCGCCCATCATCCGGAGACCGGGCACGTCCACGTGCACGCGATGATCCTTGCGCGCTCGCAAAGCGGCCGGCAGCTGCATTTCGGCAAGCCTGACCTTTACGAATGGCGGGCGACCTTCGCCGAAAAAGCCCGCGAGGAGGGGATTGCCATGGTGGCGACAAGCCGCATGGACTTTGCCGCTTCGCGGCCGTTCAACATGCGCCAGGCCGGTGCTTATGAACGATCGAAGCAGGACACGCGCTACTCTGTGTCGCCGACGATCGGTGAGCGCGTCGAAGCGAAGCGACAGGCCGTTTTCGAGGCAAAGACGATCGCCGCCTATGGGGCAGGGATCTCGCGTGGCTGGCAGCTGACCGCCTCTTTAGCGCGCGCGGCGATGCCCGGTTCGCAAGCGGAGGCAGGCGCCGCCGCGTTTTCGGCGGCG
>NZ_RZOL01000081.1:0-18964 GCF_004022985.1 Mesorhizobium sp. M7A.F.Ca.ET.027.02.1.1
CTGCCGTCGCCGGCAGCGCTCGCCGAGCGCGAAGCGCGTGGCGAACCGCTGACGAGAGCCGAACTCGGCGTGCTGCTCGCCTATGCCAAGATCGTGCTGTTTTCCGACATCGTCGCCAGCGACGTGCCTGATGACGCGCATTTCGATCGCGACCTGATGGGCTATTTTCCCGACCGGATGGCGAAGAAATACGCCACTGAGATCCATGGCCACCGGCTGCGCCGCGAGATCATCACGCGGGTCGTCGCCAACGACCTGGTCAATCGCGGCGGCCCGTCCTTCGTCAACCGGCTGCAGGAAGCCACGGGGCGCACCGCCGCCGACGTGGTGCGGACCTTCGCCTTGGTGCGCGACGGTTTTGCCTTGCCGGCGCTCTATCGCGAGATCGACGCGCTCGACAACCAGATCGACGGCCAGGTGCAGCTCGATCTCTATCAGATGGTCAGCCGCCTGATCTACGTGACCAGCGGCTGGTACCTCAAGAACGATGCCGGCACGGCACCCCTCGGCCAGCGCATCGCCGAGCTGCAGGAAGCACGCAAGGCGCTGGAACCGAAGCTCGTTGCGCTGCTGCCGGCTTTCTCGCGCGAGCGCATCGAGGAGAAGCGGCACGGGCTGTTCAAGAGCGGCGCGCCGGAAGGGCTGGCCGGGCAACTGGCGCTGAGCGAGGTGGCGGAACTTATCCCCGACATCGCGCTGACGGCGCGCACCGCCGGCGCCGATATCGTCGCCGCGGCCAAGGCGTTCTTCGCCGTCAGCGATGCCTTCCGCATCCCGCGTGTCGAGGACGCCGCACGCTCGATCACGCCTTCGGACTACTATGATCAGCTGGCACTGTCGCGCGCCACCGACACGATCGGCGCGGCACGGCGCGGCATCGCGGTGGCGGCACTCACCGGCCACGCCGGGACGGCGGACCCGGTGGCGGCCTGGCTGGACGCCGGCGGCGAGCGGGTGGCGCGCATCCGCGAGCGGCTGCAGGCGCTGACCGAGGGCGGCGACATCACCGTGTCGCGGCTGTCGGTGGCGTCGGGGCTGATGAGCGATCTGACGGGGATGTGAACCGCCGACGATCACCACACGCATCACCGGATGCGTGTGGCTCTTTTCGAATGCCATCCGCCTCGAAACCGGCGTTCAAAAAGCTCACCAGGAATGTTTGAGCGTGCCGACGATCTTCAGCCGGTCGCCGTAAAATTCGGTTCCGTAATAGCTGGTTGTCAAATACTTCCGGTCGAACAGGTTCGTTGCGTTCAGGGCCAACGTCACGTCCTTGGTCATCTTGTAGCTGATCGCCGCATCCACCAGTGCGTAGCCGCCAATCGAAGTCGTGTTCGCGTCATCCCCGTAGGTTTGTCCGATATAGCGCACGCCTCCGCCGATGGTCAGGTCGCCACGCCGTCCCTCCTCGGGTAGCGTATAATCAACCCAGGCCGAAGCCAGGTGGCGAGGGACACGCTGCGGCCGATTGCCGGCATTTCCTCCAATACCGTCTTCCAGGATCTCGGCATCCCAGTAGGAATAGGCAAGTGTCAGGTTCAGGTTTTCCGCAATGGCGGCCTTGCCCTCGAGTTCGATGCCGCGGACGCCAACCTTGCCGATCTGCTGCTGGACAACAGGCGTGACATAGGTCGGAACATTGGTTTGGGTAAGGTCGAAGACCGCGGCCGTGAACAGGCCGTCGAAGCCGTCGGGCTTGTACTTGATACCTGCCTCATACTGCCTGCCCTCTTGAGGCTTCAGCGAACCCGAGACCGCATATCCGTTGCCGCTTGGCGCCACGAGCGGCTGGAAGCTTTCCGAATAGTTGGCGTAGACCGCGAGGTTCGGAGTGAATTTGTAGGTCAGGCCGGCACGCTTGGTGAAGGCGGATGCCGTGTCGTCGTCCTGCGTTCCCGAGTCGAGATAGTCCGCCGTCGTATGCACGCGGTCCCAGCGCCCACCCAGGGTGACGATCCAGCGGTCGTCAAACGTCAATTGCTCCTGGGCATAGACACCGACTGCCTGTTGCTTGACCCGCCAGTTCACGTAGGGGCCGAGATTGATGCAGGACAGACCGCAATAGGCCGGATTGTCGATGCCGATGGGACCGGCGGTGCCGAAGAGAATGTTTTCACGGGTGTTGTCGTTGGCGTAGTCGACGCCGACAAGCGTCTTGCTGTCGATCCCGCCCCAGCCCGTATCGTATTGCAACTGATTGTCGAAGGCATAGCGGTTGGACAGGCCATCGACGGAAAATGCCGTGCGGTCCGCCGTGGGGTCAAGCGACGCGCCGTAGACCTCGGCGTAGTCGAGGCTCAAATGCGTGTAGCGGGCATTGGAGCGCAAGGTGAGGTTCTCGTTGAACTCGTGCTCGAACTGGTAGCCGATATCGACCTGCTCCGTGTTGAAGCGGTTGAAATCCGGCTCGCCCAGGAATGTGCCGATGTCGATATTGCCGCCAGCCGGGGTGCCGCGTGCGCCTGTGCCATCTCGCTTGTAATAGTCAGTCAGGATGGTGAGCGACGTTCCTTCCTCGGGCTTGATGGTCAACGCGGGCGCGATGTAAAGCCGATCGTCGTTGGAATAATCCCATCCTTGATCGCCATCCTTGGCCAGCCCTGTGAGCCGGTAGGTCCACACGCCATCGGGGTCGATTGGCCCGCCAAAATCAACGCCAACCTCCTTGGTACCGTCGCCATAGGACGTGTAAATCTCCCCCTGCTTCTGGTCCAGCGGCCGCTTGGTGATGGCATTGACCAGTCCGCCAGGACCGTTGAGACCAAAAAGCGTCGATGTCGATCCCTTCAGGACCTCCACGCGCTGAAGTCCGTAAGGTTCGAGACGGCTGGCCGTGAACCAGGCGGGGATGCGCGCCGTGAGACCATCGCGATAGGTACCGAGCGATGTCTGGTCGAAACCGCGGATGCGAATATAGTCGTATCGGTCATCGTTGCCGAACTCGTCGGTGAGGACGCTGGATGTATAGGCCACGGCCTGCTGCAGGCTTTCGACATGGCGCGCCTCCAGTTCCTTCTGGGTTACCACTGAAACCGAGGCGGGAACGTCGACGATCGGCGTATCGGTCTTGGTGGCGGTCGCCGTATCCTTGGCGACGATCGTTTGATCGGGCCCGACAACGCGGTCCGACTTGCCGGTGACGACGATGGTTTCCAGTTGAGTTGCATCGTCCGGCGAAACCTCCTGGGCCCGGCCGGCCCCCACCGCTCCAAAAGATGCCGCTATCAAGGCACTGCTCGCAAACAATCGCCTTGCCTGAGTGCGCGACAATGCCTGTCGACCAATCGTCATCTCTTATTCCCTGTCAGACCATATCGAGCCGTTCGACCGGCGACTTTCCGGCCCTGCGCGAGCGCAATTAGTCAAACCGGACAAAAAGAGTCAACTTAATAATCAAGAAATTCGCGCCGGCGGCAATCGCTGCGAAGCAGGGGGTGGAGGACGGTGCCGGACCTTCGGTCCGACTTCCCTCGCGAGAAAAAATAAGGGCTTGGCCCGCGCCGCGGAGGAAAGCCAATTGCTGGGTTTTCGAACAACGAACGCCCGGCAGGGGCAAGGGACGGCACCAAGCTTCGTTCATTGCATGAGCGCATGAAACATGCAGACATGGCGCCCGACACGGAACCGGTGCCGGGGGATCATCATGACGGTAGAAACAGTGCAGCGTGCGTCCGGGCGCGGCATCTGGGGATGGATGTTGTTCGACTGGGCGGCGCAGCCGTTCTTCACCGTCGTCACCACCTTCATCTTCGGGCCTTATTTCGTGTCGCGGATGGCGAGCGATCCGGAAACCGGGCAGGCGGCCTGGGGCTACGGCATTGCCGCGGCCGGCCTTGTCATTGCAGTGCTGTCGCCGATCCTCGGCTCGATCGCCGACCAGACCGGACCGCGCAAGCCGTGGATCGCATTCTTTGCCGCGGTCAAGATCACCTGCCTTTGCATGCTTTGGTTCGCGGCCCCCGGTTCGAACCTTTTCCTGGTCGTGCTGTTCTTTTCGCTGGCGTCGGTGGCGGCGGAGTTTTCGACCGTGTTCAACGATTCGATGATGCCGCGCCTGGTGCCGAAGAGCGAGATCGGCCGGGTTTCCAACATGGCCTGGGGCCTTGGTTATCTCGGCGGCATGATCGTGCTGGTCTTCGTCGTCGCCTGCCTGGCC
This sequence comes from Mesorhizobium sp. M7A.F.Ca.ET.027.02.1.1, assembly GCF_004022985.1. Classification (NCBI taxonomy): domain Bacteria; kingdom Pseudomonadati; phylum Pseudomonadota; class Alphaproteobacteria; order Hyphomicrobiales; family Phyllobacteriaceae; genus Mesorhizobium; species Mesorhizobium sp. M7A.F.Ca.ET.027.02.1.1. The sequence continues at coordinate 4,157 of NZ_RZOL01000081.1, forward strand.
GGTTCGCCTGAGACCGGCAAGACGATCATCGGCATCGACCCGCTGTTCGGACTCGACCCGAAGCTCGGCGAGGATGCGCGCGCAACCGGCCCTTTGTCAGCCGGCTGGTACTTCCTGTTCATCCTGCCGATGTTCTTTTTCACCCCCGACGCCATCAAGGGCCTGCCGATCGGTCCGGCTGTGCGAGAGGGGTTGGCGGAGCTGAAAGTGACATTGGGCGAGGTGCGCAAGCGCAGCGGCATCTTCCGCTTCCTCGTCGCCCGCATGATCTATCAGGACGGCGTCAACGCGCTGCTGGCGTTGGGTGGCACTTTCGCAGCTGCGATGTTCCACTGGTCGATCACCGAAATCGGTATTTTCGGCATCATTCTCAATGTCGTTGCCATCTTCGGCTGCCTGGTTGCAGCCCGTCTCGACACGGCGCTTGGCTCAAAAACCATCGTCATGATCTCGCTGGTCCTGCTCAGCATCGCCACGATCGGCATCGTCTCGACCGGGCCGGGCTACACGTTGTTCGGCCTCTGGATGATGCCTGGGCCGGACAGCGGCGGCCTGTTCGGCACGGCAGCGGAAAAAGCCTACATCTTCTTCGGCCTGTTGATCGGCGTGGCTTTCGGGCCGGTGCAGGCGTCGTCGCGATCCTACATGGCGCGCAGCGTCACGGCGGCAGAATCCGGCCGCTATTTCGGCATTTATGCACTGGCCGGGCGGGCGACCAGTTTCCTGGCGCCGTTCATGGTCGCGTCCGTCACCCTGGCCAGCGGCTCGGCGCGGCTCGGCATGGCGGTGATCGTGCTGTTCCTGGGCATCGGCATGGCGATCCTGGTCAAGACGCCCTATCCGGCGGACCGGCCGGCGGGATAGGAGCGCCTCTTTCCTTCCCCCCTTGTGGGAGAAGGTGGCCTCGCGAAGCGAGGTCGGATGAGGGGTGTTCCAGGGAACACCAACGTCTCACTTCGCTGGAACACCCCTCAACCGTCTCGGCGCTACGCGCCGATCCACCTTCTCCCGCAAGGGGAGAAGGAAGAAGTGCGTCAATGGCGGAAATGCCTGATCCCCGTAAACACCATGGCGATGCCGTGCTCGTCGGCAGCGGCGATCACGTCCTTGTCGTTCATCGAACCGCCCGGCTGGATGACGGCGGTGGCGCCGGCGGCGATTGCCGACAGCAAGCCATCGGCGAAGGGGAAGAAGGCGTCGGAGGCGACGACCGAGCCCTTGGTCAGCGGTTCGGCAAGGCCGGCGGCCTCGGCGGCGTCGAGTGCCTTGCGGGCGGCGATGCGTGAGGAATCGACCCGGCTCATCTGGCCGGCGCCGATGCCGACGGTGGCGCCGTCCCTGACATAGACGATGGCGTTGGACTTGACGTGCTTGGCGATGCGGAAGGCGAATTTCAGGTCGGCCATTTCGGCCGGCGTCGGCGCCCGCTTGGTCACCACTTTCAGTTCGAGGTCGTCGACGACGGCGTTGTCCCGGCCCTGGATGAGCAGGCCGCCGGCGACGGATTTGACCGTCGTACCCGGCGTGCGCGGGTCCGGCAGCCCACCGGTGACCAGCAGGCGCAAATTCTTTTTCGCCGCCACGATGGCCGCTGCCTCGTCGGTGGCGCCGGGCGCGATGATCACCTCGGTGAAGGTTTTTACGATCTCTTCCGCCGCCTCGGCGTCGAGGGTGCGGTTGACGGCGATGATGCCGCCGAAGGCCGAGACCGGGTCGCAGGCCAGCGCCTTGGCGTAGGCGGCTTTCAGCGAGTCGCCTTCGGCAACGCCGCACGGATTGGCGTGCTTGATGATGGCGACGGCGGCGGAAAGGTCGGGGTCGAACTCGCCGACCAGTTCGAAGGCGGCGTCGGTGTCGTTGATGTTGTTGTAGGATAGCTGCTTGCCCTGCAGCTGGCGCGCCGTGGCGACGCCCGGGCGCTTGTCGCCGTTGACGTAGAAGCCGGCGCTCTGATGCGGGTTCTCGCCATAGCGCATCACCTCGACCAACCTGCCGCCAAAGGCGCGCCATGTCGGATGTTCGATCTCGAGCGCCTCGGCGAACCAGCCGGAGATCGCCGCGTCATAGCTGGCGGTGCGGGCAAAGGCCTTGGCCGCCAGCTTCTTGCGGAAATCCAGCGAAAGCGAGCCGATGTTCATCTCCAGCGCATTCAGCACCGAGGCGTAATCGCCGGGGTCGGTGACGATGGCGACATAGGCGTGGTTCTTGGCCGAGGCGCGGATCATCGCCGGCCCGCCAATGTCGATGTTTTCGACGATCGACGCGTAGTCGGCGCCGGAGCGGCGGACCTCCTCGAACGGATAGAGATTGGAGACGACGAGATCGATCGGCTCGATGCCGTATTTGCGCATTGCCGCGGAATGCTCCGGATCGTCGCGCACGCCAAGCAGCGCGCCATGCACCCCAGGATGCAAGGTCTTGACGCGGCCGTCCATGATCTCGGGGAAACCGGTGAGCTCGGAGACGTCGCGCACCGGAAGGCCCGCGTCAGCGATCGCCTTTGCCGTGCCGCCGGTCGAGACCAGCTCTACGCCTGCGGCTGCCAGCGCTTTGGCGAAATCGATGAGGCCGGTCTTGTCGAAAACGGAGAGCAGGGCGCGACGCACGGGAACAAGGTCTGGTGCGGGAATGTTCTTGGCGGCGACGGCCATGGGCTGGCAGCCTTTCACGACTGGTGTGATGGATGCCCGCGCCCGTAGCACATGCCGTCCGGAAATCAAACCGGCGGTCAGGTGGGGCAAGGCAATGAATCCGTATTAAAACGAAAAACCCGCCTGTGTGGCGGGTCACTGGCGCAAATCAGCACCATGGGCGAATTTGTACCATAGCTGAGGTCACCGGGTCAAGAAAAAATTCCTATCGCTGCCGACGAAAGCTGCCGATGCTGCCGAACTGGTTGTCCTCAGGCCTTCTGTTAACCTGCGTTGGAAGCCCTGCCAGGAGGATCAGTTGTTTTCCGGATGACCGGCGATGCTGGTGCGCGTCAGCTGCCAGTGGACTTCGGCGATTTCCGAGGCTTTGAAGGCAAGCACGATCTGGCGGCTGCGGCGCGGGCCGCCAAGACCGGCGAAATAGATCGATTCATCGACTTCCGGCACCACTTCGGCTGCTGTGAACACCCAGGTATCGGCCTGATCGGCGGCCAGCACCAGGCGGTCATGCTCGTCCTGCAAAAGGTTGATGTCGGGGTGGACATGGAAGCGGACGGTGACGAAGTCGCGGCCATTGTTGCGGATCGCGGTATTGCCGGGCCGCTGGAAGCGGTCGCGGCCGGCCAGCACGTTGCCGTTCGACGACAGCTTCAGCTCGCGCTCATGCAGGAAGCCGAAGCGCGGGACATAGCCGTCATGACGGGCGATGAAGCCCTGAATGCCCTTCTGGTCGGTGCGCTTGCACTGCACGTGCTGCGGGCCGCCGATCAGCGGGGAACCGAGCAGGTCGTTGACACGCAGCGAATGGCTGAAGCGCGCCGACGAGGTGTCGTTGATGGTGGCGGTCGAGTGCGCGGCGGTGGCGCGCGCCAGCGGCCGGAATTCAGCCGCGCCATAGGTGTCGATACCGGCATTGACGATGTAGTGCTGGCGGCCGGACGATAGTTCGAAGGCAAGGCAGCTGGCGTGTGCGGCGTTGGACACATCGACCGGCGGCGGCGGGCCGGTGTCGGCGATGACTGTGGTGCCGCCCATCGACAGGCGCTCATAGCCGGAATGCGGCGCATGCAGCAGCGGCGCGCCGGCGGTGTCGTCGTGGCGCAGAATGGTGGCGATGCGGTCGTGGATGGTGGCGCCCATGCCGTTGAAGCGGGCGAGGCTGCCATCCTGATGGCGAAAGAAGCGCAGCGCCGGCAGCATGCGGTCGATGGCGCCGATCAGCGCCTGCGGCGGCGTTTCCGCCTGGTTGGCATAGGTCTGGCGCAGCGGCAGAAGGTCGGCGAGGATTTCCAGGACGACCATTGGATTGCGCGAAATGTGCCCGCCATCGGCGAGGATCTGGCGGTCGAGTTCCTCGGCAAGATTGCGGGTCGCGCCACGCAGGGCCGATGCCGGCGCCGGCAGGGACAAGGCAGCGAAGGCGAGCGCGATGCGAGCCCGCAGCCTGTCCTTGCCGTCGGGCATTTCGCGCGCCATCGACCTGAGGTAGCGGATCTGGATGGCTACCGATTTCAGGAAGGCGCGGTAGAAAGGGAACTCGGCGCCCTGCAATACGACCGAGGAGTGCTGCAACCAGGCGATGATGCGCTTGGCCGTCGTGCCGGGCTCCCAGGCGATGCCGGAAATATGGCTGCCATGCATGGTGATCCAATCGGAGACCAGGGCGCGGGCATTGGCGGCGGCAAGCTCGGTGCCGGCGGCGCGCATATGGCGCAGCCAGCGAAAGCCGTGCAGCGTCTTCTGCCAGCCGTGATTGGGCACGCTGATCTGGAAAGGCGACTTGCCGCCTGTCTCGACGAGATGCCCCGACAGGGGATAGCGGCCGTAATAGATCTCGAGCGCGATCTGCGGGTCGGCGAGGCGCAGGTCCGGCGGCGCGATCAGCACACGTTCCGGCGTGCGGCCGGAATAGCGCCAGCGATAGACAGGCCCGGCGCGCAGGCGCCGGCGCGTTTTGCGCCAGAACTCCTTCGCGACAAGCGTCCACAGACGCGTCGTGCTGCTGGCAGCAAGTGCCAAAACCCCTCCTGATCGTCCTCTACCCCGGCGCCGAGTCTACATGATTGCACGATTCGTGCGAAGGCGAATTCCACGACCCCACGCCGGTTCACCTGGCTTTGCCCCCGATCCTACCCCTAAAAGTCAGTAAATCCGGGCAATTCAATCGCTAGCCGGCTCGCCGCATGCGAGCGGCGAAGAAACCGTCGAGGCCCGAGCGTTCCGGCGCGCCGAGCTCCAGGTCGGCGGGCGTGGTGCGCAGCGTGCCTTGCGGCGTCAGGAACGGATCGATGCCGGCGATCTCGCCTTGCCGCAGCGGATCGTTGGCGACTTCAGGCGTGCCGGCCAGAAAGGCGTGATAGAGATCCTCGCCTTCGAGCGGATCGAGCGAACAGTTGGAAAAGACGATCCTGCCGCCGGGCTTCACCAGCGTGACGGCGCGGGCGAGCAGCCTGCGTTGCAGGTCGGCCAGTTTTTCGACATCGGCCGAAGTCTTGGTCCATGGCACGTCGGGATGCCGCCGCACCGTGCCGGTCGATGAGCAGGGCGCGTCGAGGAGCACGGCGTCGAACAAGTCCTTCGGCTCGTATTTGAGCAGGTCGGCCTGAACGATTTCGGCGGATAGGCCGAGACGGTCGAGATTCTGCGTCAGCCGCACGAGCCGGTTCTTCGAGGTGTCGACGGCGGTGACCTTCGCGCCGGCAACGATCAGCTGCGCGGTCTTGCCGCCGGGCGCGGCGCAGAGATCGGCAACCCGCAATCCCGCGACATCGCCGAACAGCCGGGCGGGCAGGCTGGCCGCGGCGTCCTGGACCCACCAGGCGCCCTCGGCAAAGCCAGGCAATTCAGTGACGGGACCGACAAGATTCTCGACTCGCACCGTGCCGGTCGGCAGGACGATACCGCCAAGTTTTTCGGCCCAAAGACCGGGATCGGCCTTGACCGAGAAGTCGACCGGCGCCTCAACGCGATGCGCTTCGAGGATCTGTCCGGCCTTCTCGTTGCCGTAGGTGGTCTTCAGCCGATCGGAAAACCACTTTGGCGCTTCGTCGGTGGCGGCAAGGGCGGCAGGCAATTCTGTTTCCTTGGCACGTGCCAGTGTGCGCAGCACACCATTGACGAGGCCGGAGAAGCGCACCGTGCGCGGATCGGATTTGGCATGGGTCACCGCAATGTCGACGGCGGCGCTGTCGGGAATCTCGAGGAACAGGATCTGGGCTGCGGCCACATGCAATATGTGCGACAAAGCGGTGGCGTTGGGCGGCAGCGGTTTTTCCAGGCGCCGCGCCAGCAGCCCCGATATGGTCATGCGGTAGCGCAGCGCGGTGACCAGGATGGCGCGGACAAGGCCGCGATCGCGCAAGTCGAGCGCCTTGTATTGCGGGTGGCCGTTTTCGTGATCGGTCAGCCCATCAAGCGGGGTCCTGGCGTCGATGACGGCGGCAAGCAGGCGCGCCGCTGCCTTGCGTGCGGCGAGGCCGGCAACGAAGTCGCCGCCGTCCCTGTGTTCCTGATCACCTGAAACCGTGCGTCGTGGTCCTCTGTCCGCCACGCTCACGACCACCGGCCCTTGGGCCCGGTCGGATTGCGACCCCATGGGTTGGATTTGGGCTTGGCGGGCTCCGCCGGCTGCTCGGGCTGCGCTGCCTCGCCCCACGGGCCGGATGGCCGCGGTTGATCTGCCTGCCGTGGCGTCGATGCCTGGCGCGGGGCGGCCTGGGTTTCGCCTTGCATCTGCTGCGCCATCGCCTGCAAGGCTGCGATGCGGTTCTCAGTGGCGGGGTGGGTGGAGAACAGGCTGTCCATGCGCTCGCCGTGAAGGGGATTGATGATGAAGAGATGCGCGGTCGCGGGATTGCGCTCGGCATCGGGGTTGCGGATGCGTTCGGCGCCGCGGGCGATCTTGTCAAGCGCCGATGCCAGCCAGAGTGGGTGTCCACAGATTTCAGCGCCACGCCGGTCGGCCTCGTATTCGCGGGTGCGGCTGACCGCCATCTGCACGACCATCGCGGCAAAGGGCGCTACGATCATCGCCGCCAGCACGCCGACAAAGCCGAATGGATTGTTGTCGCGATTGCCACTGAAAAAGAAGGCGAAATTGCCGAGCATCGAGATGGCACCGGCAAAGGTGGCGACGATCGTCATGGTGAGCGTGTCGCGGTGCTGCACATGGGCGAGCTCGTGCGCCATGACGGCTGCGACCTCTTCAGGCGTCAGCGCTTGCAACAGGCCGGTGGAGGCAGCAACCGCCGCGTTCTGCGGGTTGCGGCCGGTGGCAAAGGCGTTCGGCTGCGGGTTGTCGATCAGATAGGTCTTCGGCATCGGCAGGCCGGCCTGTTTGGCCATTGCCTGGACGATGGCGTAATATTCGGGCGCGTTCCTTTCGTCGACCTCGACGGCACGGTTCATCGACAGCACCATCTTGTCGGCATTCCAGTAGCTGAACAGATTGGTGCCGGCCGCGAACAGGAAGGCGATCATCATGCCGCCGGTTCCGCCGATCAAAAAGCCGACGCCCATGAACAGCGCCGTCATCGCGGCAAGAAGCATGGCGGTGCGGATGGTGTTCATCGTCTGCTCCTGTCGAAATGGCACCGAAAAGGGGTCGATCGTCGTGCGTTCATGGCTATATGATGGGAAACGCCAGTTCCTGTTTCAATTGACTGGGCTCAATCTGCCGAGATTATCGCATGACCGACGAAATCAGTAAAACAGGCGCCGCTTCTGCCGAAGCGGCATCGCAGAGAGAGCTAACGCCGGCCGCACGCCGTGCGTTGGCCGAGGCCGCAGCGCGGCGGGAAGACTACCGCGAAAAGGAGGCCGCGCTGCCGAAGGAGATCGGCGGCCGCGGCGGCAAGGAGCCAGGGCGCTACGGCGACTGGGAGGTAAAGGGCCTCACCAGCGATTTCTAGATGCCGCCTAGGCGGCGTTGCGCTGCGGCTCGAGCGCGATCCAGCCACGCTCGTCGACGGTGATGCCGACCATGTCGTAGCCTGCGATCGCGGCATGTTGCGTTGGCAAGGGGTGGTTGTGCGTGGCGCTGATGACCATGACCGCGGCGCCCGCCGCTTCGGCTGCCGCGATGCCAGCTGGAGCATCCTCGAAGACGAGGCAATCGCGCGCGTCGAAGCCGAGCCGTTCCGCGCCAAGCCGGAAGCAATCGGGCGCCGGCTTGCCGCGGGAGACATCTTCCGCCGCGACGATGATGGCCGGGACGGGGATGCCGGCGGCCTTCATGCGCAACAGCGCCAGCTCACGTGGGGCGGAGGTGACGATTGCCCAGCGTTCGGGCGGCAGCGAATCGAGAAATGCCACGGCGCCTGAGATCTGGATAATGCCATCGAGATCGGCCGCCTCGGCCTTCAGCAGCAGATCAGCCTCGTATGCCGGGTCGACGCCCGGCAGTGCTAGGCCGGTGATGGTCTCGATCGCGCGCACGCCATGGATCGTCGGCAGGAAGGCGGCGACGTCGAGCCCCTGGCGGAGAGCCCAATCGCTCCACACCCGTTCCGCCGAGGCGATGGAATTGATGAGCGTGCCGTCCATGTCGAAGAGGAAGGCCGCGAATTTTCTGCCTGAATACATGATTTTCCTTGAGTCCGGGGAGGCGCTAGGTCGGGTGACCGAACCTAACGTCTCGACTGCGGCAGGGGAAGACACGGGGGCGTGCTTTTCGATCGGCCCAGGGAACCACGATATCCTCCGGGCGTTTGGGAAGGACTGCTTCTCACAACAACGATCGAAGGGGGACCAACGGTGCTGATCCGGCTCGGCTACGAAATCGCCATCGAATGCGTAGCCGCCACGCCGGTGATTTCAGTGCTCGAGATCCATCGGGACAGGCAGGGCGACATCAAGCGGCAGACGCGGGTGCTGACCTCGCCCGCGGTGCCGACAAGACTGTACCACGATCTGCATGGCAATGCCTGCCGGCGCTTCACAGCGCCCGCCGGTGGTTTTCGCATCCTGTACGACGCGGTCGTAGAGGACAGCGGCGAGACGGACGAGGTAAACACCCTGGCCAGGGAAGTGCCGGTGGCGGATCTGCCCGACGAAGTTCTCGGTTATCTCCTCGGCAGCCGCTATTGCGAGACGGATCATCTGAGCAGCCTGGCCTGGCAGCTCTTCGGTGACATCCCGTCCGGCTGGGCGCGCGTGCAGGCGATCGTCGACTATGTCCACAACCGGCTGTCGTTCGGCTATGGCTATGCGCGCTCGACCCGCACCGCGGCGCAGGCGCATGAGGAGCGCGTCGGGGTCTGCCGTGACTTCGCCCATCTGGCGATCGCGCTTTGCCGCTGCATGAATATTCCGGCACGCTACGTGAACGGCTATCTCGGCGATATCGGCGTGCCAGCCGATCCGGCGCCGATGGACTTCTCGGCGTGGCTGGAAGTGTTCCTCGACGGCAAATGGTACACGTTCGATCCTCGCCACAACACGCCCAGAATCGGCCGTATCGTCATCGCCCGCGGCCGCGACGCCACCGACGTGCCGCTGCTGCACAGTTTCGGCCCCCACCGGCTCAGCCTGTTCAAGGTGTGGACCTATGAACAGGAAGGCAATCTGTTCAACCCGCCCTACCACGGCATCGACAGGACCGTCAGCGCACAGATGCTGGCGTAATCGCGACGCCTACCGATGCGACAGGGTGGCAGCGAGGTTCTTTCCAGGCGCAACTTTCGGGACACATGGTCCGCTTCGGCACAGTGAGCTTGTGCCGCAACAGGACGCCGTCGATGGCGTCGCGATGCCTTGGGCCAGATCATGGTAAGCGGCCGGTAAACGCGAGCGCCACGGCGCGTTCCCGTTTACCAACCGTTCACCTTTGCGGGTTCCAAAACTCAACAAAAACAACGACTTGCTGTTGGAAGGCGAGCTCTCCGCCAGGCCAAGGCGACATCCGGCGGGAATCCTGCATTGCCCTTTCCGCGGCGACGAGGCCGAGGCGAGTGGAGGCTGTAGGATGCGGAATTACGGGGGTCTTGTTCACGCGGTCGGCGGCTTCGCCAGGGATCGCGGTGGAAATTTCGCGGTCCTGTTCGGCCTTAGCGCCTCGGTCTTGGCGCTGGCAGCGGGCTTCTCGGTCAACGTATCGCAGCTCTACAATGCCAGATCGAGCCTCCAAGGCGTGGTCGACGCCGCGGTCACGTCGACGGCACGCGACCTGACGACCGGCGTCATCAAGGAAGCCGATGCCGACAATTCGGTGCAGGCCTTTCTCGACGCCAACAGCCAAGCAGGCATTCTGCAGGCCGACCAGATCGTGCTCGACAGGCTGATCGTCAACAGGACTGCCAAGACGGTTCAGGCCGACGCCCATATCGATGTCGCGCTGTACTTTCCGATTTTTGGCACGGGCGACATGAAACGCGTCACCGCTTCCACAACGGCGCTCTATTCGGACAAGACCGTCGAAGTGGCAATGATGCTGGACATAACGGGATCGATGGCCAAGCGCGGCAAGGTCGACAAGATCGGCGATCTGAAAGCTGCTGCAAAAAATGCTGTTCTGACGATGCTGCAGAAGCAGGATTCGCAGAACCCCCGCATCCGCGTAGCGATTGTGCCTTACGCGTCTGGCGTCAACGCCGGCAAGCTGGCGGAAAACCTCTATGCCGAGAAGCAAGGCAGCTCTGAGCTGCCACCCGTCGCCGGCAGTCCGCTTCTCGTCGCCAAGACGGGCAAAAATCTGCTGCCGTCCTTCAGCGACTACATCTCCATTGTCGGCGCGGCGATGCCACGCCCGGACAATTGCGCCACCGAGCGCAAGGGCAAGAACGGCAACGCGGATATGAGCGCCGACGGCCCAGACACTGTTCGCACCGACAGGAACGGCAAGAAATACTATGCCCTGGTCAACCGGGACGATCATCTCGGCGGAGATATGAACAGGTGCCCTGATGCGGAAGTGATCCCGCTGACCGCCGACTCCGATGCATTGCTTGAATCGATCGAGGACTTCCAGGCCGATGGCTACACGGCCGGCGCGATCGCCATTCAGTGGACCTATTATATGCTGTCGCCGCAATGGCGCACTGCAATCAGGAACGCCGGTCTCGGCAAAGGCGCCTCGGATGCCGATCCGAAGAAGATCGCCAAGGTCGCGATCCTGATGACCGATGGCCAGTTCAATACCGCCTTCGCCGGGGCTGGGGACAGGTACAACAGCCAGGGCAACCTTGCGCGCGGCAACGCCGAAACGCTGTGCGAAAACATGAAAAATGATGGCATCGAGATTTTCACCATTGGCTTCGATCTGGACGACAAGGACATGTCGGCAACCGAGCGGGACCAGGCAAAGGCGGTGCTGAAGGACTGTTCGTCGATGGATACCTCCGCCGCCAAGAGGCATTTCTTCGACGTGTCCACCGGAGCCGAATTGGACGATGCCTTTCAGGAGATCATTCGCAACACCGAAAAGGTCGCATTGACCCAGTAGTCCGCAAACGGAAAAGGCCGCCGCTTCTTTCGAAGCCGGCGGCCTTCCGTGTTTCCGTCCGTGGCGCGGCCCATGGCGGCGACCTATCGGGTCACCTGCCGCGCATTTCGCGCCTTAACGGGAAGACTGCTTCCCGAAAGTGCAATCCGCTGAGGCCACGTTCTGGAAAACGAAATCACTCGACATCGGATCACCTCCTTTCGATTTGTTGAACACATACTCATGATGGGGTGCATTGCAGCAAAAGACAAGGTGCGGGTCTGAAATTAGCCTACGGGCGGGCCTGGTGCGAGCCGGCTTGCGGTTGCCAGGCAGGCCGGGCAAACTTCCGCTCCGGGGGTCGGCATTCGGAGGAATCGCATGGAGGCAGCCGAAAAGGCCGCTCGCATCGTTCGAACGGTGATCGAAACATTGAAACCGGGATTTGCCGTCAGGCTATGGACCGGAGAGCGGATCGGCCCCGCCACGGGTCCGGTGCTCACCATCAACGACCAGGACATCGTCTGGCAGATCGTGAAGCGACCGTCCCTGTCGACGCTGATCGAGATGTGGATTTCCAAAACGATCGACATCGAAGACGGGACGATTTTCGACTTCTACGCCCTGCCATCGCAAGGCAAGCTCAGAACCAAGCTCAAATCGCTGCCGAAAATGGCGATCCTGCGCGACCTGCCTTCCGTGCTTTTGGCGCGCAAGCAGATGACGGCGCGGACCGATCTGTCGGGGCGCAATCCTTATGTCAGCGGTTCGAGCCAGGAGGCGATCCAGCATCACTACGACATTTCGAACGCCTTCTACCGGCTCTTCCTCGACGAGCGCATGGTCTACAGCTGCGGCTACTTCAAGGATTTCGCCAATGGCATCGATCAAGCACAGATCGACAAGCTCGACCATATCTGTCGCAAGCTCCGGCTGAAGCCTGGCGAACGACTGCTCGACATCGGCTGTGGCTGGGGAGCGATGCTCATCCATGCCGCGAAGAACTATGGTGTTATCGGCCACGGTGTCTCGCTGTCGCAGGCGCAGACCGATCTTGCCCGCGAACGCATCCGCGCCGAAGGGCTGGAGGACCGCATCACCATCGAGATCAAATCCTATGCCGAACTCACCGGCTCGTTCGACAAGATCTCGTCGATCGGCATGTTCGAACATCTCGGGCTCGCCAACCACGCCACCTATTTCAAGACCATTCATCGCCTGCTGAAGCCGGGCGGCATCTATCTGCACCACGCCATCACCCGGCGCAGCAAGGGCGAATTGAAGAAGACGCTGCGCAAGGGGCCGGAGTACAAGGCGCTGCTCAAATACATCTTCCCCGGCGGCGAACTCGACACGATCGGCATGACAACAGGTAATCTCGAGGCGCATGGTTTTCTCGTCTACGATGTCGAGAACCTGCGCGAGCACTATGCCCGCACCTGCAGACTGTGGGCGGAGCGGCTGCACGAAAGGTTCGACGAGGCAATCGCCGAGGTGGGCGAAGCCAAGGCACGGCTATGGCTGCTTTACCTGACGGGCTGTTCGATCACCTTCGAACGCGCCTCGGCGCAGATTTTCCAGACCGTCGTGACCAAGCGCGCGCGTGGTCCAAGCGGCCTGCCGCCGACGCGGGCGGATCTGTATCGATAGCTTACAGGAAGCGCATCGCGTCGCCGGTTTCGACGCGCGCCGGCCGGTCGACCGTGCAATAGACGCCGAGATTGTGGGCGTTATGGCGGACCAGGTTGCGCAGGATCGCCGGATCATGGTCGAAGCCATCCTGGGCGATGATGGTGAAACCGCAGCGGCGGCAGGGTTCGGAGATGGTCAACTCCAAGTCGCCGATCGCCAGCTTGCGGCCGATCCATTCCGTTTCGGGAAACGAGCCTTCGATGGCCGCCATGTCGACGACGATGTTGGGGCGGAAGCGGCGTGGGTCGGTGGCGCCCTCTGGATGCAACGCCTTCAGGCGTGCCAGCGAGGCGGTGGTCAACAGATGGATGGGCGCCTTGCGGTAGCGCTCCGCGGTCAGCGGGCCGGAATAGCCAGGCGCGGCATTCTCGCGGCGAAACGGCCGGATTGAGGCCTCGAAGCCGAGATAGGCCGACACTGCGCGGTCGCTCTCGATACTTGGCGCAGCCAGCCAGTTGCCCTCGGGAACGGCAATCTCGAGTTCCAGGGCAGGCGACAGCCGGGTGCGGATGCGCGGCACCTTGTGCCATTTCGGGTCGCGGTCCGGTCGGGCGATCTCATTGTCGGACTTGTCGACAAGGCCGAACATACGGTCGCCCTCGATGCTCTCGATATCGACCGAGATTGTTTCGCGACGCTCGCCGGCAAGCGAACTCGCCGGATAGCGCCAAAGCTCACTGACAATGCCAAGCGCTGCCTGCATCAGCTCTTCTTGTTTTGCCGGTTGGCGACCAAATCATCGACGACGGCCGGATCGGCGAGCGTCGAGGTATCGCCGAGCGCTGAAAAATCGTCCTCGGCAATCTTACGCAGGATGCGGCGCATGATCTTGCCGGAACGCGTCTTCGGAAGGCCGGGCGCGAACTGGAGCTTGTCGGGCGAAGCGATGGCGCCGATCTCCTTGCGGACATGGGCGACCAGCTCCTTGCGCAGCTCCTCGCTCGGCTGCTCGCCGGCCATCAGCGTGACGTAGCAGTAGATGCCCTGTCCCTTGATGTCGTGCGGATAGCCGACGACGGCGGCTTCCGAAACCTTGTCGTGGCTGACCAGTGCGGATTCGACCTCGGCCGTGCCCATGCGATGGCCGGAGACGTTGATGACGTCGTCGACGCGGCCGGTGATCCAGTAATAGCCGTCGGCGTCACGGCGGCAGCCGTCACCGGTGAAATACTTGCCCTTATAGGTCGAAAAATAGGTCTGCACGAAGCGGTCGTGGTCGCCATAGACGGTGCGCATCTGGCCCGGCCAGGAATCGGTGATGCACAGATTGCCGTCGGCCGCCCCTTCCAGAACCTTGCCCTCGCCGTCGACCAGCTGCGGCTTGACGCCGAAGAAGGGCCGCGTCGCCGATCCCGCCTTGAGGTCGGTGGCGCCGGGCAGCGGCGTGATCAGGATGCCGCCGGTCTCGGTCTGCCACCAGGTGTCGACGATCGGCACCTTGCCGTTGCCGACGATGTTGAAATACCACTCCCAGGCTTCCGGATTGATCGGCTCGCCGACCGAACCCAGTACGCGCAGCGACTTGCGCGATGTCTTGGCGACATGCGCGTCGCCGGCGCCCATCAGCGCGCGCAGCGCCGTCGGCGCGGTGTAGAAGATGTTGACCTTGTGCTTGTCGATGACTTCCCAGAAGCGCGACTGCGACGGATAATTCGGCACGCCTTCGAACATCAGCGTGGTGGCGCCGTTGGCGAGCGGGCCGTAGACGATGTAGCTGTGGCCGGTGACCCAGCCGACATCGGCGGTGCACCAGTAGATGTCGCCGTCATGGTAATCGAAGACATATTGGTGGGTCATCGAGACGTAGACGAGATAGCCGGCGGTGGTGTGCAGCACGCCCTTCGGCTTGCCGGTCGAACCCGATGTGTAGAGGATGAACAGCGGGTCCTCGGCCTTCATCTTCTCGGGCTTGCATTCGGCTTTCACCGTCGCGACCTCGTCGTGGTACCAGACGTCGCGGCCTGAAACCCAGCCGGTCTTGCCGCCGGTGCGGCGCACGACCACCACCTTTTCGACTTTCGTCCCGGCTTTCGCGGCGATCTCGAT
>NZ_RZOL01000820.1:0-956 GCF_004022985.1 Mesorhizobium sp. M7A.F.Ca.ET.027.02.1.1
GGCAAGGCCGCCTATGGCGGCGGCGCCTGGTCGACCCAGATCGTCAAACTGTTGGAAGATGCCGTCGGCACCGACCTGCGCGCACCTGGTTTTCCGGCCAAGCTCGAACTCTGACGCCGGCTGGATATCAAACGATTTCAGGGCGTTGGCTGGATCGGCGGATCCATCTGAATCAATCTGTCAACGGCTTGATTCAGTATCTGAGCGTCAATGCACCGGGCAGGATCTCGAAGGTCGCGGGTATGCGTCCCGGCGACTCGCCGTCTATGTCGACCAGCGCGCCGTTCTTCTCTAAATCGCCGAGCGGTTCGACCACCACTTTCCTGCCGCGCAGGATGGTGATCGCAGGATGATTGCGATGCCGGCCGCCATAGAGCAGCCGGATGTCCCAGATCAGCTTCAGCTTGCCGGCCGCGCGCAGGATGACGATGTCGAACTGCCCGTCGGTCAGTTCCGCATCCGGCGCGATCATCATGCCGCCGCCGAAGAACTTTCCGTTTGCCACCGCCACCAGCGCCATGCGCGCTTCGACGGGGACGCCGTCGTCGACCGTTATGCTGACCTCCTGGAAGCGGTAGCGGATGAACTCGACCACGGTGCGCCACAGGAACAGCGCCTTGGCCGACATCCTGCCCTTGCGCTTGTCGGCATTGACGGCGCGGTCAGTGGCGCCGGAAAGCCCCAGGCTGGCGATGTTGATGAAATGCCGGCTGGCCAGCGCGCCGTGATCGTCGACGTAGCAGATGCGTCCGGCATCGACCTTGCGGGGCTTGGCTTCGGCGATCCGCTTCAGCACGGCATCGACCTTTTTCGGCAGACCTAGCCCACGCGCGAAATCGATGCCGGTGCCGCATGGCAAGAGCCCAAGCTCGGTGGTCCGGCCGCTTTCCCTGGCCGCTTGCAGCAGCCCGTCGGCCACTTCGCTGGCGGTGCCGTCGCCGCCGGCCGCGATCACC
>NZ_RZOL01000821.1:0-951 GCF_004022985.1 Mesorhizobium sp. M7A.F.Ca.ET.027.02.1.1
GTAGACGAAACCTTGGCGGATATCACTTCCGCTAGGATTGAGTGATTGAATGCGACCCGAGACTTCTTGCTCCTTCTCGCGACCGTCTGGGCTATCAGCGAGCAGATAGTAGGGATAGCGCGCCGCCATAAGACGGGTCCGAGCCAGCGCCAGCGCCACGCGCGAGGTGTCGATGGTAATCCACCTACGACCCCACTGTTCGGCGACGGCTGCCGTCGTGCCGGAACCACAGGTTGGATCGAGGACTAAGTCACCCGGGTCAGTAGTCATCATAATGCAGCGTTCAATTGCGCGCTGGCTCGTCTGAACGACGTAAATCGGAAAGTTCTCACTGTGAATATCTTCCCAAATGTTCGAGAAGGACTCGTAGTTCCAGTCGGCCCAATACATAATTCCGCCAACAGCGCGACCTGTGCCTGAAAAGAGACGACCGGCCTTTGCTAGTCGCGGCATTCCATCTTCCAGCCCAAATCGCCACTGTTTGTTAATACCGCATACCCGAGGGATGCCTTGAAACCAGAAATCTTCGCTGCGAGTCTTGCTTGGATGTTGGCTGACGACCGGGTAATCGACTCGTGCCCATTCAGCGCCAGCGGCCAGTAGGCCTTCGATCTCGTCATCGGCGTAGGCGGACCGTTGTCTGACTTCTCCGGTACGATTGACCAAGGCCGTCATCTTCGATCCTGCCCCTGGATCGCGACGAGGGACATAGAGCTGGCGTAGTTTGAGCTTCTCGCGGCTCCGACAATACCAGAGAATAAAATCGTTTACTGAATCAGTTGGAGTAGTCGAGCTTTTCTTCTTAAATATAATCTCGCTTACAAAGTTCTTCTCACCGAAAACTTCATCCAACAAGACGCGAACCCTATGTACGTTCTCATCGCTTATCTGAACGAAGATTGATCCGCTATCGGTCAGCAATTCCCGCGCGACCATTAGTCGGTCACGCAG
>NZ_RZOL01000822.1:0-947 GCF_004022985.1 Mesorhizobium sp. M7A.F.Ca.ET.027.02.1.1
CCTCTTGATGCCGACTATCCGTTAGAGCACCCGCTATTGCTCTCTGGGCGACGGGTCAAGGCATCCGGGCGCATTGATGGGAATTGCGCACGGGAACGTTACCCCAGCCGAAAATCGGCGGCGCACATCGGCGTCGATTTTCTGGCCTCGCTTCAGCCCTGGTAGACCACCGGAAACCAGTCCTCGCGCAGCCTCTCGCCCGGCTGCATGCCGTGGCCATGATAGGGCGGCGAGGTGCGGCCCGGCCGCTCGACATAGCGCGCATCGTCACCCACCCAGCGCAGCGACAGCGCCCTGCGCCGCGCCGCGGTCAGGTTGCCGCGCGCGCCATGCGCGGTCCTGAAGTCGAACAGGATGGCGTCGCCCGGCTCCATTTCCCATTCGAGCACCTTCATCGACGGATCCTTGTCGGGATCTGGCACCGGCAGATAGTCGCCCTCGCCGGCATAGAAATTGCTGTCGTCGAGCCAGCGCACTGGCAGGATCATCTTGTCCCATTTGTGCGAGCCGGCGATCAGGCGCAGCGTCGCCTCCTTCACCGGGTCGATGGGAATCCAGAAGCTCACGGTCTGCTGGCCATCGACGAAGTAATAGGGGATGTCCTGATGCCAGGGCGTCGGCTTCTGCGTACCCGGTTCCTTGACCAGCACATGATCGTGGAAGAACTGCGCGGTGCGCGACTGCATCACCGCGGCCGCCAGTTCGGCGGCCGGTGATTCCCGCACAACCTCGACGAATTCGGGAATGCGCTCCCAGTTGCAGTAGTCATCGAAGAAACTGCCGCGGCCGTTGGCGATGTCGGATGCGGTGACGCTGCGGTTCTGCATGTTGCGTTCGATGCCGGCGGCAATCGTGTCGACCCAGCCCTTGAAGGCGCCGCGAATGCAGACAGCGCCGTCACGCTGATAGTCGGCAATCGTGGACGCGCCGATCATGGTGGCGTCGAT
>NZ_RZOL01000823.1:0-946 GCF_004022985.1 Mesorhizobium sp. M7A.F.Ca.ET.027.02.1.1
GTCTCGATTTTATCGGTGAGAAGCCGGGTCAAGCGCTTCACGTCGCGAACCGGCGTTGCAGTGCCGACACGGATCGCCTCGACGCGGTTATCGACACGGAAGAACAGAAGATCGAGCCGGCGCGCGCCAAGCCCCCGCGTCTCAAGCTCGGCGCAGAGTGCGGTTACCAGCTTGCCGGTATAGCGGGCGATCGTCTCGGCCGCTCCGATCGGTTCGGCAAAATTGCGGCGCACCTCGACGATCTCCTCCGGCCGGATCGGCTCGATCGGTTCACTCACCCGGGCAAAGGCCTGGTCGAGGCGGCGGCCGGGTTCCGGTCCAAAACGCAAGGCCAGCGATGCGCGCGGCGTGCCAGCAAGATCCGCGATTATCTCGAAGCCGAGCCGTCGCAGACTATCGATCGTCGCGGCGGGAAGGCGAAGGGCGGCGATCGGCAATGGGAGGATTGCCTGCGCAGTCTCGCCGGATGGAATTGCGGCGGTCTGCCGTCCGCCGAAGCGCGCCAGCGCATGCGCGGCCCCCCATGTGTCGGCAACCGCGGCGCGCGCCGCAATGTGTGATGCGGCGAGCCGCTCCACCATCTCGGTGAGCATCGCCGCCTCGCCGCCATGCAGATGATCGGCCCCGGTCGTGTCGATGACGAGGCCATCCGGCGGATCGGCGGCGACGATCGGCGCATAGCGGCGCAGCGCCCACAGCGCCAATCGCTCGAGCGCCATCTCGTCGGCGTCGGGCTCGGCGTCATGAACGATCAGGCCCGGAACGAGCGCCTGCGCCTTGCTGGCCGGCATGCCGATACGCAGACCGGCCGCGTGCGCTGCCGCGTCAGTGGCGAGCACGACACGGCGACGTCCGTCGCGGCCGATAAGGACGAGCGGCGTCTCAGGCGGAGGCGCGGCGTCGCCCGATTTCCTTCTGAAGCGGTCTGTCGGCCACATCGGAAGGA
>NZ_RZOL01000824.1:0-941 GCF_004022985.1 Mesorhizobium sp. M7A.F.Ca.ET.027.02.1.1
TCTCGGAATGATGCAGCCGATGAACAAGCGGCTCGCTGAAATGGCGCGGCCAGCCCGAGCACGGCGGAGCCCGGATCAATGAGCGGGCATTTTTCCGAGCTGGCGCTCAGCATTGACGCGATGCTTGGCGACGACGCGCCGGCCGTTGAGGCAGGGATAACGGACGACCTGTCGGAGGTGGAGGAGATCCGGCGACGGGCCTATGCCGCGACCCTGGCAGCCTGGAACTCGCCGTCGGCGGAACCGGGCACTAACAATGCTCCGGCGACGCGATCGGCGTGGCGTTCCGCGGGGATGGGGAAGGGGAGCGCAAATGTTTCGGCGAAGCGGCGGCCAGCCGTTGCAGCGCGCGTGAAACCGGCCGCGCCTGCGGCCGTAAAATTCGCTTCCACCGGAATTTCGACGCCAAGTGGGCCTGCAGCCCGGCAAACAGGGGCGGCAGCAGTCGCCGGCCCGAAGGACTCGGCCACCATCATCGCCGCTCTACGGCCGTTTGCGGGGCAAAACGACCCGATCGCCGTTTTCGCCAAAGTCGCCGCATTTGCGGTCGCCAATGACGAGGATGAAAGACCGCGGAGGGGAGGGGGCGGCGGTGGCGGCCGCTCGGTTCCGACCGCTGTCGCAAAGACCACGCGCGGGCCTAGCCCTGCGCAGGCAACCGCGGCGCGCGCCGCAATTGCGGCCGGCGCGCAGCCAGCGGTGTTCAAGGTCATTTCGACGGCCGGCACGAAAGGTGCGGCCGGCGCCTTGCTTGAATATCTCGGCACCAGGCCCGATGAGGACGGCAAGAAGCACGACATCGAGGTGTTCACGAGCTCGGGGCTCAGCGTCGAGACGCGCGAACAGCGACGGTTGCTCCTGGAGGAGTGGCAGGAGGATTTTCGCGAGCCGTTCCAGAACACGAATTTCATCGAGGTCGACGTCGAACTCTCCGGCGATCC
>NZ_RZOL01000825.1:0-936 GCF_004022985.1 Mesorhizobium sp. M7A.F.Ca.ET.027.02.1.1
GTGTCTTCCTGGCCGGGCGCATCGTGTCGGGCGATCCGAATGTCGGTCTGCTTTTCGAACTCGATACCGTCACCGCCGTGGCGCTCGGAGGCACCCAGCTCTCCGGCGGCATCGGCAGCCTGCACGGCACAGTGATCGGCGCGCTGGTCATGGCGCTGCTGGCTAACGGCATGAACCTCGCCAACGTCTCGCCCTTTGTTCAGACAGCGATCAAGGGCGGCATCCTGCTGGCGGTGGTCGGGTTGCAATCCCGCAAGAAAATGGGGCTCTGAGCGATGGCCGCCGTTCTCGCAAATCCGATCGCCCGGCGTCTGCTGCGCATCCCGCCGTCCTATTTTGTCTTCATCGTGCTGCTGGCGACGCTGTGGATCGCGCGGCCGAACATGCTCAACCTCAACATCATGGGCATCTTCGTCAGGCAGATCGTGCCGCTCGGCATCCTGGTGCTGGGGCAGCTCGTCGTCATGCGGGTGAAGTCGATCGACCTCTCTGGCGGCGGCATCATCCTGCTCATCAACTATTTCATCTCGTCGGGCACTTTCCCCGGCGCGTCGATGCCTTTCTTCGTCGTGCTGGCGCTCGCCACCGGCCTCGTCATCGGCCTGTTCAACGGCTTCATGATCGGCAACCGGCGGGTGTCGGCGGTCATCGTCACGCTGGCGGTCAGCATCATCCTGGTCGGGCTGGTGCAGTTCCTGTCGAGCGGCAATCCGCCCGGCGATGTGCCGAAGCTGTTCAACGACCTATACAACACGAAATTCCTGTCGGTTCCGACGCCGGTGCTGTTCTGGGTCCTGCTGACCGCTTCGGTGTGGCTGCTTCTGTCGCGGACCATCTTTGGCCGCTACGTCGCTTCGGTCGGGGAGAATGCCGAAGCCGCGCATTTTTCCGGCGTGCCGGTCCAGCGCACGGTCATCCTGGCGCATACGCTCGCCG
>NZ_RZOL01000826.1:0-932 GCF_004022985.1 Mesorhizobium sp. M7A.F.Ca.ET.027.02.1.1
GACCAAGGACACAGCGCCGCATCTCCACAGGTGTTGCGCGCGGGCCGTCTTTAACGTATAGGACCGCCGTTCAAGAAAACCGCCCGGCAGGGCATGCCGTGGCGGTTTCATTTGCTTTTCGGGCTTTGGTCGGCCCGAAGCGAACAAGAAGCGCGATAGTGCGCCAACAATACGGAGTAGCAAAATGCCCAAGATGAAGACCAAGTCCGCCGCCAAAAAGCGGTTCAAGATCACAGGTACGGGTAAAGTCCTGTCGGCTGCTGCCGGCAAGCGTCACGGCATGATCAAGCGTTCCAACAAGTTCATTCGAAATGCCCGCGGCACGATGGTTCTGGCTGAACCGGATGGCAAGAAGGTCATCAAGAATTTTCTGCCGAACGGCCTCTAAGGCGTGATGCCAAAAAGTTGCAGACTTTTTGGATAACATCCCGCTCAAATAAGGCATTCGGTCTGGACACGCATTTGTTTTACGCAATTCCGAACGGAAAACCGCAAGGCACTTTTCCTGGAATTGCTTTTAAGGAGATCATGACATGGCACGCGTAAAAAGAGGCGTCACCTCGCACGCCAAGCACAGGAAGGTCCTGAAAGCCGCGAAAGGCTTCTACGGCCGCCGCAAGAACACCATCCGCATCGCCAAGCAGGCGGTGGAAAAGTCGCTGCAGTACGCTTACCGCGACCGCAAGAACCGCAAGCGCTCGTTCCGCGCGCTGTGGATCCAGCGCATCAACGCCGCGACGCACGAGCATGGCCTGACCTATGGCCGTTTCATCGACGGCCTCAACAAGTCGGGCATCGAGATCGATCGCAAGATCCTGTCGGACATGGCCATCCATGAGCCGCAGGCTTTCGCAGCCCTGGTCGCCAAGGCCAAGGTGGCGCTCGAATATCTGAAGAACACCACGCCGAACGCTTTTGAAAGCGCTGTCGCC
>NZ_RZOL01000827.1:0-917 GCF_004022985.1 Mesorhizobium sp. M7A.F.Ca.ET.027.02.1.1
TCTCAGGACCGCACGCGGCGTGCGCTGCGATGCCGGCCAGATCGTGCTGACTTCGGGCACGCAGCAGGGGCTGGATCTTCTGGTGCGCGCCGCGCTCAGCCCCGGCGATGCCGTCTGGATCGAAAACCCCTGCTATCCCATGGCGCAGGCCGTGCTGGCCGGCAGCGGCGCCAGGGTTTTTGGGGTACCGGTCGACGCGGAAGGGCTCGATCCCGAGATCGGCGAAAGCCTGTGCTCCAAGGCGCGCGCGGCCTATGTCACGCCCTCGCATCAATATCCGCTCGGCGTGACGATGACGATGCGCCGCCGTCTCGCTTTGCTCGACTGGGCTCGGCGCAACGATGCCTGGATCATCGAGGACGACTACGACAGCGAGTTCCGCTATGCCGGCCCGCCGCTGACCTCGCTGCAGGGCATGGACGGTTCAGACCGTGTCGCCTATCTCGGCACCTTCTCGAAAATCCTCTTCCCCGGCCTGCGCATCGGCTATGTCGTGGTGCCCGAAGCGCTGCTCGATGCCGTGATGGCGGTCAGGGCGCGCTCCGACCGCTTCCCCTCGACGCTGGCCGAAGGCGCGCTGACCGACCTGTTGAACGAAGGCCATTTCGCCGCGCATCTCCGGCGCGTGCGCCGCCGCGTCCAGGCCGCGCGCGACGTCCTGGTCGCCGGCCTCGAGGCGCATTGCGGCGATGCCCTCGAAGTAACCGTGCCCGAACAGGGGTTGCATTTGATGGCGACGCTGAAGGACGCCGGGCCGGACACCGCGATCGTCGAGGCGGCGAAGGCGGCGGGTGTCGGCGCCAGGGCCTTGTCCTCAATGTTCATCGGCGGGGCGCCCCGGCAAGGTCTGGTGCTGGGTTTTTCGGGGTTTTCGGACGAGGAGTTGATGGCCGCGACGGTGGGGCTGGGGGGGGGGG
>NZ_RZOL01000828.1:0-910 GCF_004022985.1 Mesorhizobium sp. M7A.F.Ca.ET.027.02.1.1
CTATGAATGGGCGTTCGGCGATCGCGAGTTCCGCAACTCGATCCTCAACAACATCATCTGGCTGGCGGTCGTGCCCGCCGCCTGCACGTTCCTAGGGCTGATCATCGCCGTGCTCACCGACAAGATCTGGTGGGGCACGATCGCCAAGAGCCTGATCTTCCTGCCGCTGGCGATCTCCTTCGTCGGCGCCAGCGTGATCTGGAAATTCATCTACGAGTATCGGGGCGAGGGCCAGACCCAGATCGGCATCCTCAACGCCATCATCCAGCATTTCGGCGGCCAACCGCAGGTCTGGATATCGCTGCCGTTTTGGAACAATTTCTTCCTGATGATCATCCTGATCTGGATTCAGACCGGCTTTGCCATGGTCATCCTGTCTTCCGCCCTGCGCGGCATTCCCGAAGAAACGCTGGAAGCCGCCGTCATCGACGGCGCCAATCCGTTCCAGATCTTCTGGAAGATCATGGTGCCGCAGATCTGGGGCACCATCGCCGTGGTCTGGACCACGATCACCATTCTGGTGCTCAAAGTGTTCGACATCGTGCTGACCATGACCAACGGCCAGTGGAACAGCCAGGTGCTGGCCAATCTGATGTTCGACTGGATGTTCCGCGGCGGCGGCGATTTCGGCCGCGGCGCCACCATCGCCATCATCATCATGATTGCCGTCATCCCGATCATGGTCTGGAACATCCGCCAGGCGAACAAAGAGACGGGAGAACATTGAGATGGCCGTCGCGACCGGAAATTCCTTCGCCAGCCGCTTTGGCGTCCACATCGCCGTGCTCATCTTCGTCGCAATCTGGACCATACCGACGCTCGGCATCCTGGTTTCGTCGCTGCGCGACAAGAACCAGATCATCGCCTCGGGCTGGTGGAACTCGTTCGCCAGTTCCACCCAGACGGAAGC
>NZ_RZOL01000829.1:0-909 GCF_004022985.1 Mesorhizobium sp. M7A.F.Ca.ET.027.02.1.1
CCCAGATATCCGTCTTGCCCTCCGCCGGCGTAATCCGCGTCAGGTCGATGCCGATCACCTCGACGTCATCGAGCGTAGGGAACTGGTCTTCCCTGGCCTCCCATTGCGCCCGAGCTGCAGCAGTAGCCTCCTCAAGGGTCGGCGGCGGCGACCACGGCCAGCGCCATCGCTTCGAACGAGCCATGTGGACTACGGCAAGCACGCCGCGGTGCGACGTGTTTCCCACCGCGAGAGCGTCGATCCAGGTCGCCGCCAGCGTATCCTCGGAGGTGGTGGTGACGACCGGTTGGGTGGCTGCATAACCCACCCCGGATAGCAGGAGCGAAAGCGACGGGCTGGCCGGTGAGCTCACGCCGTATGCATTGTCGGAGTGGGCCGCCAACCGGGCGTGCACCAACTCACGGACGGCTGGCGCATCGGCAATGTCCAGCACCCCTGCATCGAGCGATCGGCTGTCCTCGGCCGCCTCCTTCAACTGCACCAGGCGAAGTCTCGCGGTGTCGCCTAGCTGGCGGGCGCTCCGGGGGCGACGTTCGAAGTACTCGCCCAGATAGCGCATTTCCTGGGGCTCGAACGGCTCGAAGTCGCCTTCGCGCTCGGCCTTGCCGCGCAGCAGTCCCGAAAGCCATTCCCGGCCCGGATGAGAGGTTGCGATCTCGCGGAGCGCTAGCAGCGCCTCCTTCCCGGGTTGGTCGCGCAACCGATCGAGGATGCTGTCGCGGGCCTCTTGGGCATGGTCGCGCAATCCGGGGCTGTAGACGCCCGACCCGGCGCGGTGAATATCGTCGGCCCGCCGAATGTACTGGTGCAGGATATCATAGAGCCGGCGCAGCGATCGGGGCTGCATAAAAGCCGGCCGGGCCACCGGTCCGGCGTTGAAGTCCCCTCCGAACAAGGCAACCGCCGTAT
>NZ_RZOL01000082.1:0-18772 GCF_004022985.1 Mesorhizobium sp. M7A.F.Ca.ET.027.02.1.1
GCGATGCGGTCGCGGTGAATGCCGAAGGTGCCCGGCAGCTCCAGCGCATCGGCCAGCGCCATCAGGCCTGAGCTGCCGGCAGCGGCGTAGGCGAGCTTGCCGCCGCTCTTCAGCCTGACGGCAATGATCTCGGCGGCCCTGGCGATGGATGGAATGGCATGGCGCACGACCTTGGCGGCTTCGATCTGCGCATCGGCCAAATAGGAAAGGACGGTGTCCGGGGCCTGGATATCCAGCCCCTCGGCATTTTTGTGAAGCGCTTCGGTGCGCGTTTCGGCCATCCCGGTTCCTCCAATACCAGAACAATACCAAAAAAATACCACTTGTCCACACGCATTAACGAATTCGCTGGCCTGAAACTGCTGAGCCGACGAAATACGCGGATTTTTCAATAAAATATGGCTTAACCTTTTTGAAACGGAAATTAACTCTTGGCTATTGGTATTTTATTGGTATTCTCCGCCCGGAGGAGAAATCACGTGAATTTCGTGCTCGGAATCGATGGCGGCGGCACCAGCTGCAGGGCCGCCCTGGCAACGGCGGACGGCACGGTGATCGGCCGCGCCAAAAGCGGCGCCGCCAACATCCGCACCGACCTGACCGGCGCCCGCTCGAACATCGTCGAGGCCGCGCGGCAGGCGTTTCTCGCCGCCGGGCAGGATGCGGAACTGATCCCGCAGACGCCGGCCATTCTCGGGCTGGCCGGCGCCAATGTCGGCACCTATCGGCAGCAGCTCGAAGCGATCCTGCCGTTCAGCATCAGCCGCGTCGAGACCGACGCCGAGATCGCGCTGGAGGGCGCTGTCGGCTCGGGTGACGGCGCCATGGCGATCCTCGGCACCGGCACCGCCTATATGGCGCGCAGACAAGGCAAATCGCGCGCCATCGGCGGCTGGGGTTTCCAGGTCGGCGACCAGGGCAGCGGCGCCCGTATCGGCCGCGACCTGCTCGAACAGACACTGCTTGCCTATGACGGCGTTCGCGCCGGTTCGCCGCTGACGCACAGCATGCTGGCCGTCTTCCGCAACAACCCGGAAGACGTCGTCGAATTCACCACCAATGCCAAGCCGGGCGATTTCGGCGGCTTCGCACCCAAGGTGTTCGAGCATGCCGAGAAGGGCGACAGCGTCGCCAACTGGATCCTCGACAGGGTGGTCGCCGATGTCGAAGCCTCGCTCGGCGCGCTCGACCTTGCTGACGACGCGCCGCTGTGCCTGCTCGGCGGGCTGGCGCCGCTCTACGCGCCGCGCCTGTCTGCCCGCTACCGGGCGCTGCTGAAGCCGCCGCTCGACGACGCACTGGGCGGCGCGGTGCAGATGGCGGTCCGCCTTTTCGCCGGACACGCGGAGGCAACTCGATGAGCGAGGCCGCCGACCAGATCTTCGCCACGCTCAAACATCAGGCGCAAAGCGGCGCGCCGCTTTATCTGCAGCTGCGCAAGAGCATCGAGGACGCGGTCAATCGCGGCCTGATCGGGCCGGGCGACGCGCTGCCTTCCGAGCGCGACATCGCCACCAAGGCCGATATTTCGCGGGTCACCGTGCGCAAGGCGGTGCAGGATCTCGTCAAGGGCGGCATCCTGGTGCAGCGCCACGGCTCCGGCACCTTCGTGGCGCCGCGCATGGAGCGTGTCGAACAATCGCTGTCGCGGCTGACCTCGTTCACCGAGGACATGGCGCGGCGCGGCATGGCGGTGCGTTCGGCATGGCTCGACCGCGGCCTCTACGCACCATCGCCCGACGAGATGATGGTGCTCGGCCTGTCCTCGAGCGAACTGGTGGCGCGGGTGGCGCGCCTGCGCATCGCCAACGACACGCCGCTGGCGATCGAACGCGCCTCGCTGTCGGCCAGCGTGTTGCCCGATCCGGCCGATATAGGTTCCTCGCTCTACGCAGCGCTGGAATTGACCGGCAACCGGCCAGTGCGTGCCGTGCAGCGCATTTCCGCCGCCAATCTCGGAGACAGCGACGCGCGCCTGCTCGAAGTGCCGCCAGGTATTGCCGGCCTGCACATCGAACGCATTTCCTATCTGGCGAGCGGCAAGGTGATCGAATTCACCCGCTCCATCTACCGGGGCGACGCCTATGATTTCGTCGCCGAACTGCGGCTGACAGGGCCGAGCGAAGAGGGCCGACCATGAGCACGACAGAGCCGACCATGTCGGCAGAAATGACCCATATGCGGCGCGAGATCGAGGAGGTCCCGCAAGCGGTCGCCCGCCTGCTCGACGGCTCCGGCGCCGTGCTGACCGAGGCCGGGCGCGGCATCCGCGAACGCGACCCGCAGTTCGTCGTCACCGTGGCGCGCGGCTCGTCCGACCATGCCGCCACCTTCATGAAATACGCCGTCGAGCTGACCGCGGGCCTGGCCGTGGCGTCGGTTGGGCCGTCGATCGCCTCGATCTATGGCCGCAAGCTCAGGCTCGCCGGCTCGGCCTGCCTGGCGATCTCGCAGTCGGGCAAGAGCCCCGATATCGTCGCCATGGCCGAAACGGCGCGGGCGGGGGGCGCGCTGACCGTCGCCATCACCAACACCGCCGATTCGCCGCTGGCGCGTGCTTCGGACTATGCGATAGATATCCTGGCCGGCCCCGAGCGCAGCGTGGCGGCCACCAAGACCTTCATCAATTCGGCCGTCGCCGGCCTCGCTCTGATGGCGCACGCCACCGGCGACGATGCGCTGTTGGCCGCACTTGCCCGCCTGCCGGAGCATTTCGGCAAGGCGATCGCCTGCGACTGGATGAGCGTGCTGTCTGAGACGATCGAGAAGCAGAAGTCGCTGTTCATCCTCGGCCGCGGACCGTCGGCAGCGATGGCCAACGAAGCGGCGCTGAAATTCAAGGAGACCTGCGGCATGCATGCGGAAGCCTATAGCGCGGCCGAAGTCATGCACGGCCCGCTGGCGCTGATCGGCCCCGATTTTCCGGTGCTGGCGCTGGCTGCGCGCGACGCCTCCGAACCGTCCATTGCCGAGGCCGCCGACAGCCTGGCGGCCAAGGGCGCGCCGGTGTTCGTCACCTCCGCGCTTGCCAAACGCGCCGTGCGCCTGCCGCATGTTGCCACCGGCCATCCGCTGACCGATCCGCTGACGCTGATCGTCTCCTTCTACATGTTCGTCGAGGCCTTTGCCCGCCATCGCGGTCTCGATCCGGACACGCCGCGCAATCTTCGCAAGGTGACGGAGACAGTATGAGCGATCGCTTTGCCCTGACTGGCGCCCGGATTTTCGACGGCGACGACTGGCATGAAGGCCACGCACTTGTCGTGCGCGACGGTCTCGTCGAGGCCATTCTGCCCACTGGTGCCATCCCCTCGGATATCCGCGTCGTCGACACCGGTGGCGGCCTTCTGGCGCCGGGGTTCGTCGACCTGCAGGTCAACGGCGGCGGCGGCGTCATGCTCAACGACCACCCCGATGTCGCTTCAATCGAGACCATCTGCCGCGCGCACGCGCCCTTCGGCACGACGGCGCTGCTGCCGACGCTGATCACCGACACGCCTGCAATCACGGCCGCCGCTGTCGCCGCCGGCGAGGCAGCGGCGCGCCAGAAGGTG
Organism: Mesorhizobium sp. M7A.F.Ca.ET.027.02.1.1; assembly: GCF_004022985.1. NCBI lineage: Bacteria > Pseudomonadati > Pseudomonadota > Alphaproteobacteria > Hyphomicrobiales > Phyllobacteriaceae > Mesorhizobium > Mesorhizobium sp. M7A.F.Ca.ET.027.02.1.1. The sequence continues at coordinate 3,555 of NZ_RZOL01000082.1, forward strand.
CCTGGGTTTCTCGGACTGCATCTCGAAGGCCCGCATCTGTCGGTCGCCCGCAAGGGCGCGCATGATCCGGTGCTGATCCGGCCGATGACGGATGCCGATCAGGCGATGCTGATCGCCGCGCGGCAAAAACTACCGGTGCTGCTCACCACCATTGCCCCTGAATCCGTCGAGCCGGCGCGCGTCGCGGTGCTCGCCAAAGCGGGCATCATCGTCAGCCTTGGCCACTCCGATACCGGCTATGCCGCCGCCAGCGCCTTTGCCGAGGCCGGCGCCTCGATGATCACCCATCTGTTCAACGCGATGAGCCAGATCGGCAACCGAGAGCCTGGCCTGGCGGGCGCGGCCATCGACATCGGCACCTTGTCGGCCGGTCTCATCGCCGACGGCATCCATGTCGACCCGGCCACCATCAAGATCGCGCTGCGCGCCAAGCAGGGGCCGGCCAGGATCGTGCTGGTCACCGACGCCATGGCGACAATCGGCACCGAGATGACGTCGTTCACGCTCAACGGCCGCACCATCTATCGAAGGGACGGCAGCCTGAGGCTCGCCGACGGAACGCTGGCGGGCGCCGATCTCGACATGATCTCGGCCGTTCGTTTCATCCACCGCGTCGTCGGGGTCGAGCTTTCCGAAGCTTTGCGCATGGCCTCACTCTATCCGGCGCAAGCAATCGGTCAGTCGCACCGGCTTGGCCGATTCGCCAACGGCACGGCTGCGGATATTGTCGCTCTGTCGGACGATCTCGACACGAAGGGCGTCTGGATCGGCGGCGAAAAGGTTTTTGCGGCCGGCTCCGACACTGTGCGTTGATATCAGGTCAAGTCGGCTGACGTCATGAAACCTTTTGATTTTGAGGTCGTTGTCGGAGCGTATGTCCGAGGCGAAACCCAAATTGAAACAGGCCGACGGCATCAAACCGCGCGGTGCCTTGAAGCCGCCACAGAAAGCGCCGCGTGACCAAAGGCACGCCACGAGGAGCTGCGCGAAAAAAAGCTGTCGAGTGCCGAAGCTGCCCCGGAGGTCGACGGCCAGCCGGGGCCACCGCCGGATGCTGTCGAGCCCGATCCGCAACTGACGCCCGAAGGGGCCGAGCAGGAGCGCAAGAAATATCTGCTGCGGCGTTTCTGGATCAGCGCGCGCGGTTACTGGAGCCGGCGCGGCGACCGGCTTGCCTGGCCGTTGACGATCGGGGTGCTGCTGCTGATCTGCATCAATATCGGCTTCCAGTATGGCATCAATGTCTGGAACCGTTCGATGTTCGATGCCCTTGAGCAGCGCAACGCCCGCAGCGTCTATTTCCTCAGCGCCGTCTTCGTGCCGCTGGTAATCTGCAGCGGCAGCCTTGTCGTCGCGCAGGTCTACCTGCGCATGACGATCCAGCGCCGCTGGCGTTCCTGGCTGACCACCGCGGTCATCGCGCGCTGGCTGGCAGGCGGCCGCTACTACCAACTGAATCTCGTCGGCGGCGACCACCAGAACCCCGAGGCCCGCATGACCGAGGATCTGCGCATCGCCACCGAGTCGCCGGTCGATTTCATCGCCGGCGTCCTCAACGCGTTCCTGTCTGCCTCGACCTTCATCGTCGTGCTGTGGACCATCGGCGGCGCGCTCACTTTGCCGATCGGCGGCGAGAGCATCACCATTCCCGGCTTCCTGGTCATCACCGCGATGATCTATGCCGCCATCACCTCGACCGCGATGGTGGTCATCGGCCGCAATTTCGTCCAGCTCTCCGAGCGGAAGAACCAGGCGGAGGCCGAACTGCGCTACACGCTGACGCGCGTGCGCGAAAACGGCGAGAGCATCGCCTTGCTGGGCGGCGAGGAAGAGGAGCGCAGCGGCATCGACAGGAATTTCGGCCATGTGCTGAGGCAATGGGCGCTGCTGACGGGCCAGCACATGCGCACGGCGGCGGTGTCGCAGGGATCGAGCCTGTTTGCGCCGGTCGTGCCGATCCTGCTGTGCGCGCCAAAATTCCTCGAAGGCTCAATGACGCTGGGCGAGGTGATGCAGGCAGCGTCCGCCTTTGGCATCGTGCAAGGCGCGTTCGGATGGCTGGTCGACAACTACCCGCGTCTTGCCGACTGGAACGCCTCCGCGCGGCGCGTAGCTTCGCTGATGATGTCGCTCGACGGGCTCGAGCGTGCGGAGCAGAGCGATGCGCTTGGACGCATCCAGCACGGCGAAACCGATGACGGTGCCATGCTCAGCCTCGACGATCTCTCCGTCACGCTCGACGACGGCACCGCCGTGGTCAAGGAGACCGAGGTTGCGATCGAACCCGGTGAGCGGGTGCTGGTGGCCGGCGAATCCGGCTCGGGCAAGTCGACGCTGGTGCGGGCCGTCGCGGGCCTGTGGCCGTGGGGCGGCGGCAGCGTCAATTTCCACGCCGACAGGCGACTGTTCATGCTGCCGCAACGCCCCTACATCCCCTCGGGCACGCTTCGCCGCGCGGTCGCCTATCCCGCGGCGGCGGACAAGTGGACGATCAAACAGATCAAGGCCGCCCTCGACAAGGTCGGCCTCGCCTACCTTGCCGAAAGGATCAAGGAAGAAGCGCCATGGGACCAGACGCTGTCGGGCGGCGAAAAGCAGCGTCTCGCCTTCGCGCGCCTGCTGCTGCACCGCCCCGATATCGTCGTGCTGGATGAAGCAACCTCGGCGCTCGACGAGAAGAGCCAGGACACCATGATGGCGACGGTGATCCGCGAATTGCCTGATGTCACCATCATCAGCGTGGCGCACCGGGCCGAGCTGGAAGCCTTCCACAGCCGCAAGATCACCCTGGAACGGCGCGAGGGCGGCGCCAAGCTTGTCAGCGACATCAACCTCGCCCCACGCAAGCGCAACCTGCTGAAGCGTGCCTTGTGGGGTTCCGGCAGCCGGGCCGAAAGGCCGCGCAAGGAGTAAGGCGCCCCTGCCCCAGGCACCGCGCAATTATGATGCGTATATGTCCTTGTAGGTGTGGCGCAGCAGGTTCTTCTGTACCTTGCCCATTGTGTTTCGCGGCAGTTCATCGACGAAGATCACCCGCTTCGGGTGCTTGTATTTCGCCACCCGCCCGGCGATGGCGCCGAGAATTTCGGCACCGGTGATCCGCGATGACGGCGCACGCACGACGACAGCGGTGACACCTTCGCCGAAATCCGGATGGACAACGCCGATGACGGCGCTTTCGCTAACCCCGTCGAGCGCGTCGATCTCGCTTTCGAGTTCCTTCGGATAGATGTTGTAGCCGCCCGATATGATCAGGTCCTTGCCGCGGCCGACAATGTGGACGTAGCCGTCGGCGTCGATCATACCGAGATCGCCGGTGATGAAAAAACCGTCGGCTCGGAATTCCGCCTTGGTCTTCTCCGGCATGCGCCAATAGCCGCCGAAGACGTTTGGGCCCTTCACCTCGATCATGCCGACCTCGCCCTGTGCAAGCGGTGCGCCGCTGTCTGGATCGGCGATGCGAAGCATGACGCCGGGCAAGGGGAAACCGACGGTACCGGCACGCCGCTCGCCCTCATAGGGGTTCGAGGTGTTCATGTTGGTCTCGGTCATGCCGTAGCGTTCGAGGATCGCGTGGCCGGTGCGCTCGCGCCAGGACTTGTGCGTCTCGGCCAGCAGCGGCGCCGACCCGGAAATGAACACACGGATGTTTTTTGCCGCCTCATGGTCCAGCCCATCCTGCTGCAGCAGGCGCACGTAGAAGGTCGGCACGCCCATCAGGGCCGTGGCACGCGGCAGCAGCGAGACGATGCGGGCCGGATCGAACTTCTGCTCGAACAGCATCGAGGCGCCGGCCATCAGGACGACATTGGTGGCGACGAACAGGCCGTGCGTGTGGAAGATCGGCAATGCGTGGATCAGCACGTCGTCTCCAGTGAAACGCCAGTGCTCGACCAGCACGCGCGCGTTCGAAGCAAGATTCTCGTGGCTGAGCATGGCGCCTTTCGAACGGCCGGTGGTTCCCGACGTGTAGAGGAGCGCCGCGAGGTCATCCGGCCCACGCGCTACGTCATGAAAATCCATCGGCAGCCGCGAGGCCTGATCGGGCAGCGATCCCTGGCCGTCCCGGCCGAGCGTGACGGTGACGGCGCCCGACTTTTCCGCCAGCGCGCCGATGTCGGCCGCTCTTGCCGGATCGCAGACGACCAGGCGTGGTTCTGCGTCGCCGAAGAAATACTCCAGCTCGGCCAGCGTGTAGGCGGCGTTGAGCGGCAGGAAGACGGCGCCGGCTCGCAGGCAGGCGAGATAGAGCATGACCGCTTCCGGGCTCTTCTCGACCTGCACGGCAACGCGGTCACCGGGTTCGACATCGAGTTGCAGGAGCGCATGCGCAAGCTGCGCCGAGCGGGCCAGCATATCGCCATAGGTGAGCGAGCGGCCATCATCGGTTTCCATCAGCAAGCGCGCTGGCGCCGGCATCCGGGACCGGAACGCATCGAACAGATGATTGCTCATGAAGACTTCCCTGGGTGCGGCGGCGCCGAGCATGCGCCTGTCGCGGCATGCCTCGGCGGCGAGAGTTCGCGGTTCTTGGCCACGCCGTCAAGCCCGCCGACAGCGGTTCACGCCAGCCGCGCTCGGCGCGGATTGCGAGCAAGAAACGAGCGCAAGAGCCCGCCAGGACACGACTGCTATCGCCGAGCGCGTTTGCGGGCGAGTTCCTTCGTTTCGTCGTCCTGCTCGAAGCGCTTCATGCACATGGCGGCAGTCAACTGGTAGTGATTGAGCAGTGCCTCGACGGCACCGTCGGCATTGCCGTCCAGGGCACATTCGGCGATCAGGCGATGCTCGCCGAAATCGTCGCGCTGGACGCCTTCGCCATCAATGGCCATTTGCCGGTAGCGATACGCGTGATCGGAGAGCTGGTCGCAAAATCCCACCAGCCATTGCGACCGGCAGGCCGAAATCAGCACCCTGTGGAAGATGCGATGCAGCCTCTCCCAGTCGGGATTGAGCGAAAAGAGATCCTGCGGAGACAGACGTGACGCGCGTCCCAGGCGATGCAGCGCCAGCACGAGCTGTTCTTCCCATTCGGCGGTGCGGTGGGCGATGGATTCGCGAAGCGCCCGCTCCTCGAGCCAGCAGCGGGTGCGCGTCAGCTCATCGAGCTCCGACGCACTGACCGGCATGATGAAGAAGCCTCGCTGATCGTGCCGGCCGAGAAGTCCTTCCGAGGCGAGGCGATTGAGAGCTTCGCGGACAGGCGAGGCGCCGGCTCCATATTTGGAGACCACCCATTCGACCCGCAGCTTGCTCTCAGCCTCAAGAACACCCCCGAGAAGATCGTCCCGCAATTGCTGATAGACCGTACTGGCAAGCGTACTCTTCGGTCCCGCAGCGTCATCGTTCAGATTGGCAGCTCCGTATGTCATAGCGACTCCTTGTCCCCAAGACTTGTCCTGGGCGATTCGAGTCCGAAAGCATTCGCCTTCTCGTACTTGTACCATACAGTGCGAGCATTCGCCTGCTCAAGCACAAGATCACGTTATTGTACTTTAGCACGAAGGAATATGCGGCATCTGGAGCTCAATGCTGTAATTCCGCGCATTTTCACAACCTGCGGGAACTTAACATGTTTTGTATGCACGCAGGAGAATCTGTTCTTTCTGTTCTTTTGTATGCGCGCCGGATCAACTGTCTGCTGTGAGGACCCTTGAGGCCGAATCAGGCAGCCGCTCCAGATCCGATGCCGTTGCGCATCAGACCATCACAAGCCTCGGCCGGTACCAGAACCTTGGCCGGCATGCCGGGCTGAACGCGGGAAAAGCGCTGGTTAGCCGGCTGCGTGGTCGGCTGCCGTCCTGATCGCCTGGATGTTCTGACGGTAAGCCTCGACGCTGCCGCCTTTGAAGATGGCGGCGCCCGCCACCAGCACGTCGGCGCCGGCAGCGGTGACCAGCGGCGCGGTTTCGGCTGAAACACCGCCGTCGATCTCGATGCGGATCGGCCGGCCGCCGATGAGGGCCTTGACCCGCTTCACCTTGTCGACGATCGCCGGGATGAAGGCCTGGCCGCCGAAGCCCGGATTGACGGTCATGATCAGGATCAGGTCGAGCCGGTCGAGCACATATTCGACCACGCTTTCCGGCGTCGCCGGATTGAGCGACACACCGGCCTTCTTGCCGAGGTTCCTGATGGTCTGCAGCGAGCGGTCAAGATGCGGGCCGGCTTCGGCATGGACGGTCAAACCGTCGCAGCCGGCCTCGGCGAAAGCGGCCAGATAGGGGTCGGCCGGGGCAATCATCAGATGGCAGTCGAAGAAGGCCTCGGTGCGGTTGCGGATCGCCTTGATCACCGGCGGGCCAAAGGTGATGTTGGGCACGAAATGCCCGTCCATCACATCGAGATGGATCCAGTCGGCGCCGGCCGCCGCCACCGCTTCGACCTCATCGCCGAGTTTGGAAAAATCCGACGCCAGCACCGACGGTGCAATCAGGGTCTTTCTGCTCATGGATGCGGCCTTTCCGAGTGCCCTTCACGTTCGGCCACTCTATCGACTGCCTAATGCGCTCCAGCCGACTTGTCGAGGGCACGGGCGCGGCGGCTGCACGGCCGGAGGTGGCGTTGCGGCGTCCGCGATCCTGTTGCAGCCAATTTCCGCTTGCCTCGGAGCCATAAGAAAACCCGCCGGATTGCTCCGGCGGGTTTCTGGTCTGGCGTCGAGCAGATCGTTATTGCTGCTGGAGCTTCAGGATTCTGTCTGGAACCGGATCCTGCTGCTGTTCGACCTGCGGCCTGCGCCGTGGCAGTACCTGCTGCAGCAGCAGGCCGGGGTTGAGCTCCAGCGACGGTTGCCCGCGTACCGCCCGGCAGTTCGGATAGCGTCCGATCGTACCTTCCGGGCAGCGCCGCCTGATGATCGGCTGGCACTGGCCGTTGATCATCTGCGAGCCCGGTGCGCATTCCACCTCTTGCCTGGGCTTGCGGCATGCGCCGTTGATCACCTGCGTCCCACGCGGACAGACACACTCACCACGCTTGTTGTGGACCTGGCCGCGTATGTCGCATTGCTCCTGCGTCGGCTGCTTGCGCCGGCAGGCATTGCCCCGCACCTCGGTACCCCTCGGGCAGACACAATTGCCGTTGGCGTCGTGGACCTGACCACGGATGGTGCACTGGTCAGGCTTTGGCCGGATCGGACGACAGGCGCCATTGCGCACCTCGGTCCCTCTCGGGCAGACGCAGTCTCCATCCGCGTCGTGAACCTGACCACGGATGGTGCACTGCTCAGGCTTCGGCTGGATCGGGCGGCAGGCATTGCCCCTGATCTCCGTTCCCCTGGGGCAGACACAATCGCCATCGGCATTGTGGACCTGGCCACGGATGGTGCACTGCTCGGGCTTGTCGGTCCTGACACATCTGCCGTTCTCAAGCCCGGTTCCGCGTGGGCAGACGCAACGTCCGTCCTCGGTGCGAATCTGGCCTTCGAGCAGCACACAGCGCTTCGGCTGTTCCGGCTTCGGCACGATACCGCCGCCCGGCGAGCACTGGCCGTTGCGATAGGTGGTGCCTTCGGGGCAAACGCAGCGGCCGGCATCGTTCATGACGAAGCCTTGCGAGCATTCCTTCTTTGCCTCCTGGCTAATGGTGAAGGGATGGCAGGCATAGGCCTTGCCGCGATCGCCCTGCACATTGGCCTGATCGCCGCCAAGCACGTCGCCACCGCCTTGCACCCGTGTGTCGGGAGAGAGCACGCCGACGCAGTTCTGGCCACTGACATTGCCCTGCAGATTGGCCAGACGACCGTCGTCGGGAATGACCACGGTGACATGATGCACCCGGCTTTCGCCGGCGCCGAGCGACAAATTGGCAATGCAGGACGCAGGCAAGGTTGCCGGTTCCGGCGAGCAGCCGAAGGGCGGATCGATCGACGTGATCTCAACGCCTTCCAGCCTGCCGAGACCCTCCACGCCGATCGCATCGCCAATGCGGACCGGCCCGGAGAAGGCGGTCGCTCCGTCATTGGTGACGGTGATCTCGAACGAGCAGGGTTGGCCGAGCCTGCATTCGCGGTCGCCGGTCTTTTCGACACGGATGGTCGAGGCGCCGCCGCCCTTGGCGCAGGCCTGGCCAAAGGGATAGACGACGTCGTCGCCCGGTGCCGGCCCATAGGAGCCGCGCGCGCAGTTTTCGAACGCGCCATTGGCCGAAACCGTCACGTCGAAGTGGCGGCTGGTTCCAGGTGTCATGACGGCACCGGGAATCTGGCACGACAGCGCGTTGGCCGGAACCGGTCCGCACGCCCATTCCGCGCCGTCAGGGGTGACGGTCTGGATCTGGACAGGCGCGCCGCCGGCCACCAGCGTGGCGGCATCGTTGACCCGCACCGGACCGGTGGGGGCAGCGGTGCCAAGGCTGATGACGGTTATGCGGCAAGAGATCAGCGCGGCACCGGCGAGCGAGCCGTTGCAGACCTTGGTGATGCGCAGGGTCGGCTTGCCGCCATTGGGATGGCGGAAGCGTTCCTTGGCGCAGGCCTTGTTGTTGGTGAGGTCGTTTTCGCCGGGGATGGGCTTCACCGTCGCGCAATTCTCGACAATGTCCGACTGATAGCCGGCCGGCATGACCGCCTTGACGACGATCGGCGTCGAGCCGCCCGGAGGCAGCGAGATCCCCGCATGGTCGCAGCGGAACAGGCCGGGACCTGTCGGTACGCAGGTCCATGGCGGGCTTGGGCCGAAGGTCGAGGAGGCCGGCGCGCCGGCCGGGTAGCTGTCGATCACCGTCAGCGGCCCGTTATAAGTCGATGTGCCGTTGTTGATGATGTCGATCACGAAGTGGCAGATGCCGTCGGCCGTGCAGACCGGGACGCGGGCACGCTTCTTCAGGATCAGGTCGACCTTCTTCTCGACCGGCGGCCGGCAGTCGCGGTCACGATCGCCACGCCGGCAGATCGGGATCGAGGCGCAGCCGCGATCGTTCGACTGGCTGCCGAACAGCGGCTTGCCGCTGGCGCCGTAATTATAGGTGGCGCAGTTACGCAAGACGCTGCCTTGCCAGCCTCCGGCCGGCTTGAAGCCGAGCTTGAGGTTGACGGAGGCCCCCGGATTGAGCGTGGTTACTGGGTAGGTGCAAATCATCGGGGTGGCGCCGGGTACGCAGACCCAGGGCGGATTGGGTCCTGAATCGAGCGTCGATCCGGCCGGCAGCGTCACCTCGTCGAGCACGATCTTGCCGTGGTAGGCACCGGTGCCGACATTGGTGACCCTGATGGTGAAGTCGCAGCCGCCACCCATCGTGCAACGCGTCACGTCGGCGCGTTTCTCGACCTTGAGGTCCGGCTCCTTGTCCTTGGGCGGGCACCTCTGGTCACGCGGGATGACGATGTCGATCGTCTGCGTGCAGCAAAGGCCCCAGCCTTCCTTCGGACCGGCATAGGTTTCGATGCCGGTGAGGATGAGGTGGATGACGTCGCCGGGCGATGCGCCGACGATCTTCCAGTTGAGCACACCGCCGCCCGCCGGCACCAACTGGGTGTCGGGGATGATGGTGACGCCTGATGTGGTCGTCGACACCTGCACCCACTTGCCGCCCATCTCCGGGCCGACCGGCATGTGGTAGATGAAGGCGCCGCCGCCGGGCACGCAGTCGACCGTGCCGCGTTCCACCTTGAAGCATTCCTTGCCGGGAGGTGGCGGTGGCCGCTTATCACAGTTGGTGAGGTCGATCTTGATCGAGGTCTTGGCCCCGGACTTGTAGTCGCCATCGTCGGGCTTGCCCGGATCCTGCGACGGGATAATGGTCCCGGGGCCGGCTCCGTTGCTGACCTTGATCACACCCTGGTTGTCGATCACGGTCGGCGAAGGAAACGCCGCATGGTCGATCTTGGCCGTGATCTGGAAGTTGATGACGCGTTCATTGGCGGCACCGGCGCCGTCGAGATCGGCGGCGGAGAGCCGGAAATCGGACACCGTTGCCGTATCGTTCGGACCGGCCGAGGTGCTGATCGAAACGCCGGGCAATGGTCCGCCCGAAGCGTCCGTGCCGTCGCCCGACACATTCGCGCTGACGATCGAAAGGCCGTGTGGAAGCTGGTCCTTGAACTCGATCTTGAGCGTTTTCAGCAAGGCTGTCAGGTCAGCGAAGGCTTGCGCATCGCCGCGCAGGCCAAAGCTCAGGGAGTAGACGACATAGTCGCAGCTCCGCTGGGTGCCTTTCTTGGTGAAGAAGGGCACCGCCCGCTCCGGCCTCGGATTGACGATCTTCGAATTGTCGAGATCGAGCCTCAGTTCCGGGGTGATCGGGGCGGCGTCTTCCGCGTGGCTTGCCACAGGGGTGAACATGGCGACCGCGATACCGGCCGCCATCAGCCAGCGCGCGCCGCGCCTGGCATATGACAGGGGTTTCATGATCGTCTCCATGACTGTGGATTGCGAGTTCGTCGTGAGCGGGGAGAGTGCGAAATTTTTCATCTTCCCCTCCTCAACGTTCGCAGCTGACGGCTGGGGTTCGGAGCGGCAAGATCATCTTGCAGCAAGGGTAGTAGCCACCCCTGTCCTTGTCGGACTTCCTGTAGAAGCAAAGTCCAACATCCACTCTGTCGCCCGGATAGTGGCCGGTGATGTCGACCGTGTAAGGCTTGCCCGGCGCATGCGACTGGGATGCTGTCACCCCGACGCCTGGCGTCCTGGACTTTGTCTCATTGGAAGGTTGGGCCTTGATCGAATCGCCGCCGAAGCCGGCATGGTCATGGAGATAGAGATCTGCCTGGAGGCCGCGAGGCGTACAGTAATACCTGATATCCTCGACATCGATGCACGGAGGCAGGCTACCGGGTGGCGGGAAATCCGGCGGGTAGAAGGGGGGCAGGTAGCCGCCCGGGATTTCCTCGTAATAGCCGGCGCGGCCCTCGCAAAGATGCCAGACGGCAACGTCGCCGACATGGCCCTCGACCTCCGGATCTTCAAAATAACCGTCGAAGTCGACGAACCAGGAGCCGAAGGGCGGCACGTTGGCCGGCTTGACCAGCTCTTTCGGCGTGATCTGGACGCCATGCACGGCCAGCGGCCCACCGGCGGTGAGCTGTTCGGCGAGTGAAGGATTGTCGCGCAGCTTGTCGCCGGTGTTGACCAGCGTCTGCGTGCAGACCGATGTGTCGAGATTGCCGTCAGAATCATAACCATATTGCAGGTCGAGACCGCCGGCGGCCTGCCGGTTGCCCTGCGGGAAACCGACCGCATATTCCTGCGGCACTTCGACCCAGATCGATTCCGTCTCCGGATCGTCCGGGTTCTCTCGGAAGTAGCGGATGACCTCGCCTTTGCCGGAATCGGCGAATTGGCTGTAATCGTAGCGGTTCTCGACTGGGCCGCGCTGGGCCAGGTACATGAAGCCGCTATTGTCGAAGGCGATGTCGGTGACGGCGTAGTCCTTGTCGGCCTTGACCGTCAGTTCCCAGCGCGGGTCGCCGGCAAAACTGCCGTCGCGGGCGATGCCCACCGACCAGATTTCCGACTTTTCGCCGACCGAGTAGTAGAGCCGGCCGCCATGGTAGGAGACGCCCCAGACGCGGCGCTCGTCCTGCGTGTAGCCCCAGCTGTCGGGGTCTTCGCTGTCGAAGGCCGCGCCCTTTATGTCCATCACCGAACCGTCGTCGGCGACTGGAGCAAGCCCATGCGCGGGACGGCCGGCAACGCCGTGATCGAAGCTGTCGATCAGACTGCCTTCGGCGTCGATGCGATGGATCAGGCCGGTATCGAGATCGGACGCGAAGAACTCGCGATGAGTGGCGTCGAAAGTGAGATTGCCAATGCCGGGACCGCTGTTGGTGTCGATGTCGGCGAATTTGGAGACCTGGCCGGTGATGCCGTCGATCTTCCAGACGGTGCCCGGCCCGCCGCCGTTTTCGGTGCCGAACTGGCCATCCATGAAGATGGCGCCGGCAGCGCCGCGGCGCTGCCGCTCGGGGCGGCCGTCATCGTCGGCGTCCGGGGTGACGATACGGATGCCGTGCAGCGAGGTGGCGCCGGCATAGAGATTGGGAATGCCCGTCGGAACGCCGTCGCGCACGCCGTCATCGTAGGTGACGCCGAACACCTGGCCGACCTGCTCCGCCGTCACCTCGAAGGGCGGTGGCGTGTTGACGAGCTGGCCGGTGGCTGGTCCGCCCAGTTGCGAGACGTCGAAGACGCGCAAGGTGGCGCGCGTGGTGTCGATGAAGGTTTCGTCGACCGGATCGACGCCGGGCGGCAGTCCCTCTTTTTCGGAATCAGGGGGGTCGAAATTGGGAATGATGGTGCCGGAAAATCCGGTCACCGCCATCGAACCGGGATAAATGATCCGGGTTTCCTGCGCCTGCGCGGCGCCCAGCCACAGGCCGAGTGCCAGCAACCCGCCTGGATGCACAGCGCGGCGCAAGCCGCCAGCAAGAGACGACACAAACGAGCCGCGGATGCGAGACATGACACTACCCCCCGTAGTCGACGGGAGAACGTCGGGTCTGGCCGCGCAAATCAGGGCAAGGCGCGGCGGTCCGGCTCGTTCTTCCCTGATCGAATTGTCTGCTTTCCTCAAGATGACGATACGCCTGCTCTTACGCAGGGTCAACGGAATCAACAGAAAGCCCAGCGCATCGACCTCGTCCCGAAGGCGGTGGTCGCGCCGAGCTCCTGTTGTTCCCGGAGACCTGGGAGTCTCTGGGTTATTGGTCATGGGGGCTTCCTTTCCGGGCCGCACCATGCGGCACCTGGAGATCAGTCGCGGGCGGAGGTGGAAAGGTTCATGGAAGCCTTGCGCAGAATGCTTGCGCGCGATGCCGCCTGTTCTTATATACGCGCCAAGCCGTTCGGCGCCGGAATGCCGGTTGCCGGAACGGGATTTCTTGTGAACAGGGGCTTTCGTCGGAACGCCTGTACGGGTCCTGATAGCCTGCTTAGCGGAGAGACTAGAAAAATGGCAAAAGTAATCGGTATCGACCTCGGCACCACCAACTCGTGTATCGCCATCATGGATGGCAAGGAGCCCAAGGTGATCGAGAATGCGGAAGGCGCGCGCACGACGCCTTCCATCGTCGCCATTTCGGGCGACGACGAACGTCTGGTCGGCCAGCCGGCCAAGCGCCAGGCGGTCACCAATCCTGAAAACACCATCTTCGCGGTCAAGCGCCTGATCGGCCGCCGCTATGACGATCCGGTGACGGAGAAGGACAAGAAGCTTGTCCCCTACAAGATCGTCAAGGGCGACAATGGCGATGCCTGGGTCGAAGCCGGCGGCAGGAAGCAGTCGCCCTCGCAGATCTCGGCCATGATCCTGCAGAAGATGAAGGAGACGGCGGAAGCCTATCTCGGCGAGAAGGTCGAGAAGGCGGTCATCACCGTTCCAGCCTATTTCAACGACGCCCAGCGCCAGGCGACCAAGGACGCCGGCAAGATCGCCGGCCTTGAAGTGCTGCGCATCATCAACGAGCCGACCGCGGCAGCGCTTGCCTATGGCCTCGACAAGAAGGAAGGCAAGACCATTGCCGTCTATGACCTTGGCGGCGGCACGTTCGACATTTCGGTGCTCGAAATCGGCGACGGCGTGTTCGAGGTCAAGTCGACCAATGGCGACACTTTCCTCGGCGGCGAGGATTTCGACATGCGCCTGGTCGAATACCTGGCGGCCGAGTTCAAGAAGGAACAGGGCATCGACCTGAAGAACGACAAGCTTGCCCTGCAGCGCCTCAAGGAGGCGGCTGAAAAGGCCAAGATCGAGCTGTCGTCGACCACCCAGACCGAAATCAACCTGCCCTTTATCACCGCCGACGCGACCGGGCCGAAGCACCTGACGCTGAAGCTGACGCGCGCCAAGTTCGAGCAGCTGGTCGACGACCTGGTCCAGCGCACGATTGCCCCTTGCAAGGCTGCATTGAAGGATGCCGGCCTGAAGGCCGGCGAGATCGACGAAGTCGTCCTGGTCGGCGGCATGACCCGCATGCCCAAGATCCAGGAGATCGTGAAGCAGTTCTTCGGCAAGGAGCCGCACAAGGGCGTCAATCCGGATGAAGTCGTTGCTCTCGGCGCCGCCATCCAGGCCGGCGTGCTGCAGGGCGACGTCAAGGACGTGCTGTTGCTCGACGTGACGCCGCTGTCGCTCGGCATCGAGACGCTGGGTGGCGTGTTCACCCGCCTGATCGAGCGCAACACGACGATCCCGACCAAGAAGAGCCAGGTGTTCTCGACGGCCGAGGACTCACAGTCGGCCGTGACCATCCGGGTCTTCCAGGGTGAGCGCGAAATGGCCGCCGACAACAAGGCGCTTGGCCAGTTCGACCTGGTCGGCATTCCGCCGGCGCCGCGCGGCGTGCCGCAGATCGAGGTCACCTTCGACATCGACGCCAACGGCATCGTCAACGTTTCGGCCAAGGACAAGGGCACCGGCAAGGAGCACCAGATCCGCATCCAGGCATCGGGCGGTCTTTCGGACGCCGACATCGAGAAGATGGTCAAGGACGCCGAGGCCAATGCCGAGACCGACAAGAAGCGGCGGGCGCTGGTCGAGGCCCGCAACCAGGCCGAAGCGCTGCTGCATTCCTCGGAGAAGTCACTGAAGGAATATGGCGACAAGGTTTCGGAAGGCGAGCGCACGGCGATCTCCGACGCGATCGCGGCGCTTAAGACCGCGACCGAAGGCGACGACCCGGCCGACATCGAAGCCAAGAGCCAGGCGCTTGCCGAGGCTTCGATGAAGCTTGGCCAGGCCATGTACGAGGCTTCGCAGAAGGAAGCGGCGGAAGCCGACGCCAAGGCGGACGCCGCCAAGGACAGTGACGTTGTCGACGCCGATTTCGAGGAAATCGACGAGGACGACGACAAGAAGAAGTCGGCCTGAACCGTTTGACGGCAAGATAAAGCGAAAAGCCCGGCGAAGGCCGGGCTTTTTTGCAACCCCTTGCAGAAAAACAGCGGGCCTTGCTGAAAAAATGCAGGCAAAGCCGCGTCGACACTGGCATCCCCCTTCCATCGCACCTAAATCGAAACGTCAGTGCCGGCAAGAGACGCAACAATGCCTCAAGACGTTGAGCATCCGGACAGCGGGAAAAAATGAAAGCTGATTTCTACGAGACGCTGGGCGTCCAAAAAGGCGCCGACGAGAAGGAGCTCAAGAGCGCTTTCCGCAAGCTTGCCATGCAGTTCCATCCCGATCGCAACCCCGGCGATCATTCCTGCGAGCACAAGTTCAAGGAAATCAACGAAGCCTACGAGACGCTGAAAGACCCGCAGAAGCGCGCGGCCTACGAC
>NZ_RZOL01000830.1:0-908 GCF_004022985.1 Mesorhizobium sp. M7A.F.Ca.ET.027.02.1.1
GGCCGATGCTGGTTCGGCCTTGCCGGGCATGACGCCAAGGCCGAACCAGCATCGGCCGAGCCCGCAAGGACCATCTCGGCCAAAGTGGCAAACGTGAAAACCGGCAAGGACGATTTGGAAGCAAACGCGAAGGCCGACGCTGAAGAGACGGCGCCGGACGCCGAGCCGCTTCAGGACGACCTGCCGCTGCTGATCGCGTTTCATGACCTGCGGCATTTCTCGACAACGGCCAAGGCAGCCGGAGGCAATACGACCACCGGCGAGAATCCGTCGGACCCGGCGCTCGATGGGCAGGCTTCACTGCCAAAGACCTACCGGCCAAAATCCGCGGGCGGACGCGAAGCACTCGAAACCATGTCGAAGCCGGAGCAGGCGTCGATCGTCGACGGACCTTTGACGGCGCTTGACGGTCAGTCGCCGAGCGCTGCCTCCAGCGCGACAAAACGCGACGCCGCGGCGGCGGCCCAGAAGCTGTCGGACGCGCCGGCTGCCGATGTGCCCGGCGTGCGGTCGAAGCACGCCGCGAATGCGATGAAGAGCATCGAGGATGTCCAGTCCTCGATGCGTCCAGAAGCGGGAAAACAGTCCCTGTCCACTGCGCGCATCGACGTCGTCTCGGAACGGAGCTTCCCCGCACCGCCGCAGAGTCCCATCAGCCAGGCAGCCCTCAATGTGATCAAAGCCATAGCCGCCGACGCCGGGCCGCAAAAGGCGCTTTCAGCCTCACCCACGTCCGCCCATCTGGCCAGCTCTGTTGCCGTTCCGACACATGTGTTGAAGATCGAACTCCACCCCGCCGAACTCGGTATGGTGACGGCCAATCTTCGCCTCTCCGGGGAACAACTTTCGATTGAGCTGAAGCCTGAAACGCACGACGCTTATCGTCGGCTGTCGGCCGACAGCGAGGC
>NZ_RZOL01000831.1:0-908 GCF_004022985.1 Mesorhizobium sp. M7A.F.Ca.ET.027.02.1.1
CCCCTCGAGGGGGAGGGAAAGGTCGTGCCTATCCTGTTCTACCGCTCGATGCTGCTGGCCGCCGATGTCGCGCCGATCGACGCACTTTTTGAAGCTCTGCGACAGCGCGGCATCAACCCAGTCCCCATCTTCGTCTCCAGCCTCAAGGACCCGGCATCCCTGGCGTTCGTGGAAACAGCACTCGCCTCACTGAAACCCGCCGCCATCATCACCGCGACCGCTTTCGCGTCCGGTGCCGAACCGGGCAATGAGACCTTGTTCGACCGCGCCGGCGTGCCGGTCTTCCAGGTCATCGTCGCCACCACCCGCCGCGACGTCTGGGAGACCAACCAGCGCGGCCTGGCGCCCGCCGACCTTGCCATGCATGTCGTGCTGCCCGAGCTCGACGGCCGCATCCTGGCTGGCGCCATTTCCTTCAAGGGCGAGAGCGAGATCGATCCAGCACTTGGCCACCGCGCTTTCGCCAACCGGCCGGAACCGGATCGCGTGGCGCAAGTGGCTGACCGCGTCGCGGCCTTCATCCGCCTGCAGGAGACAGCCCGCGCCGAGCGCAAGCTGGCGATCCTGATGCCGGATTATCCCAGCGCCCCCGGCCGCACCGGCTATGCCGTCGGCCTCGACGTGCCGTCCAGCGTGCTGGCGATGCTGCATGACCTGAGGGGACAGGGCTATGATGTTGAGGGGATACCGGAGACGCCGCGGGAACTGCTGGGTATGTTGGAAACGGGCGAGCATGGGCTGGCCTTGCAGGATTACATGGCCTTCTCGAACGAATTGCCGACTGCGGCAATTGTTGCGATCGAAGCCGCTTGGGGGAAGGTGGAAGATGAGACGGGTCTGCGCGAGGCGCCCCCCTCTGTCCTGCCGGACATCTCCCCCTCAAGGGGGGAGATTGCGCTGTCATTACC
>NZ_RZOL01000832.1:0-907 GCF_004022985.1 Mesorhizobium sp. M7A.F.Ca.ET.027.02.1.1
CTCAAGACCCGGTCCCAGCCGCGCATAGGCGAACGAGCCTCTTGGCCTGTTGAGGCTTTATCAGGTGGTATCCGACGGCTGATGAGAGGCTCCATGGCATAAAACTGATATATCTCGATTGGCAGGGACGGAACTTGATACGACTGCAATGCCCTATGAAATTGGGCGGTTCTTTCCGACATCAGAATGTCATCGTGGAGATCACGATCCGGAGGTATCGCCCCAATTCTCTTTGCCTTTTCAATCAGCTGAGCAATTGAACATTGTCCAGCAAAGCGTTTCAAAACTTCGAAGGTTTCATCATTCAACGATTCGAAACGCTCCAACACCATGTTTCGGACGATCAGAGAGGGGGACATGCTCGATCGATTCGCAAATAACGTAACATCGATGAACGCCATGAAGGACACGGTATCATCCAGGGCCAGTAAGCGCTGGGCTATGGCGTAGGCGAGGATGCCGCCCGACGAGTATCCTGCGAAGCGGTATGGACCGTGGGGCTGAATTTCTTTGATTGCCAAGATGACCATGTCAGCAATCGCTTCAAGAGTCAGTGGACGAGCTTCATCGAAAGTCGGCCATGGCAAAGCAAAGACGGGACAGTCTACATTCATTTCCTTAACCAAACTGACGACATAGGAACAATCGCCGAAACCTGTGGGAACAAAGAACAGCGGTGGCTGCGATCCGGTTGCTTGAACGGAAATCACTCCCGCACTGCTGGGCTGTGGTTCCAAGCCAACCTTCGATGCAAGGTCCTTCAGAACTGGGGCCTGGAAGGCATCGGCAGCGCTAAAATTCAGTCCAAGATCTGATGCTCGGCTGAGTAGCTGGACGGCCAGCAGCGAGTGGCCGCCGAGTTCGAAGAAGTGGTCGTGGCGCCCGACCCGCTCGACACCGAGAAGCT
>NZ_RZOL01000833.1:0-897 GCF_004022985.1 Mesorhizobium sp. M7A.F.Ca.ET.027.02.1.1
GTGTAGAACGGCGGCAGATCGGGGCCGAGCGCGACGCGGGCAGCCCCGGTCAGCGTCGCCATGTCGACCAGAAGCTGCGGCTCCTCCTCGTCGGCCAGCGCCAGCGCATCGGCCAGCACCAGCCGCCCCTCGGCATCCGTATTGCCGATCTCGACAGTGATGCCCTTGCGGCTCGCAAGCACATCTCCGGGCCGGAAGGCGTTGCCGGCAATCGAATTCTCAACCGCGGGAATGAGCACGCGCAGCCGCACATTCAGCCCGGCATCCATGATCATCGAGGCAAGGCCAAGGACATTGGCAGCACCGCCCATGTCCTTTTTCATCAACAGCATGCCGGACGATGGCTTGATGTCGAGACCGCCCGTGTCGAAGCAGACGCCCTTGCCGACCAGGGTCACCTTCGGCGCCCCTTGCTGCCCCCATCGCATATCGATCAGGCGCGGCGCGCCGGCCGACGCACGGCCGACAGCATGGATCATCGGGAAATTCCGTTCGAGGAGATCGTCACCCTTGACCACCGAGACTTCGGCCTTGTGCCTGGCGGCCAGGGCCCGCACCGCCTGCTCCAAATCTTCCGGACCCATATCGCTGGTCGGCGTGTTGACCAGATCGCGTGTCAGGAAGACGCCATCCGCAATGCGGCGAACGCGCCCGGCATCGACGCCTGCCGGCAGGCCGAAGCGCAGCGCCCTGCCTGACTTCTTGCCGTAACGGGTGAAGACATAGCCGCCGAGCAGCAGCGCGGTCGCCGCGAGGTCCGGCTCGGCCGGCGCCGAGGCGAAATGCCAGTCGCCTTCCGGCAAGGCTTTCGACAGCGCGCCAAAGGCGAGCGCGCCTTCGCCATCGCCGATACCAAACAAGGCGCCGCCGAGCGCCCCGTTTTCGCCGGGCACGACC
>NZ_RZOL01000834.1:0-892 GCF_004022985.1 Mesorhizobium sp. M7A.F.Ca.ET.027.02.1.1
GTTCAAGATACCCGGCGTTTAACGGCAGCTATCTGACACAGACGAACGGAACCCGACAGTCCGGTACCGGCCCGCATACTGCCGAGCAACCATGCGCCCAATATCGGTCGTATAAGGTGCTCCATCCGTTCCGAGAGCCGTCGTCTGTTTACCTGGCTCGTGACCTGCCGGCAGTCTATTCGAGGTTTCGTTACAATAGTCGGCGGACATCTCGAATGCCGTTGCAATTGACGCACACGGATATCTATTAGATGGCGGTAAATCGGACGGTAGCCGCTATTTTCGGGACGGCGGATTTCGCCATTGAGGGGGGTGTACCGGCATGCGACTCATCCAGAACAAGGCGTCCGATGATCATCGAGCCGCTGTCGCCCATGTTTTGGAGGGCGCTGAGCAGATCAGCATCGCCGTCGCCTTCCTAAAAGACGGTGGCGCACGGATCGTCGGGCCGCTCCTAGAGGCACGCCTGAAGCAGGGCGCTAAAATTGAAGCTTTCCTCGGTACTGATTTCTACATCACCGAGCCAAAGGCACTCGCGCATTTGCTCGCGATAAAGAAGCGGTTCGGGCGCTTTGAAATGTTTCTTGCAAGCGGCAAGACCGCAACCTTTCACCCGAAGTCCTATGTCGGACGAAGCGAAGGCCAGGTTCGGTGTCTGATCGGGTCAGCGAACCTCACGACCGGCGCCCTGACAACAAACGATGAAATCTCAATCCTGGCGACGGTGAGCCCCGACGAACAACTGTCGTCGGATCTGAAAGTCACCTTTGCCGGTTTTCGTGAGAGCGGCAGCTTCCAAGAACTCGATGACCTGGTGCTTGGGCAATATGCCTCGCGACACAAAGACGCCGAGCGATTGCGACGCAAGCTTGAGAAAGAGCTCGAAGACAAC
>NZ_RZOL01000835.1:0-884 GCF_004022985.1 Mesorhizobium sp. M7A.F.Ca.ET.027.02.1.1
CTCCCGGGCGCGTCTATATCGGGCGGCCGAGCAAATGGGGAAATCCCTTCGTCATTGGCCGCGATGGTTCACGCGAGGAGGTCATCGAGAAATATCGCGCGTGGCTCGCGTCGCAACCCGAGTTGCTCGACGCGCTCGACGAACTCCGCGGCCGCGATCTGGTCTGCTGGTGCGCGCCGCAGGGGTGCCACGGCGACGTGCTGATAGAGCTCGCGAACCAGGCCTGACCTCTTCGGCCCCCGTCACGCCGACGGGGCCGTTTCTGCATGCCGAGCGCCAAACTTGGGTCGATAGCCGCGGCGCCGCTTGGCGCGCAACAGTTCCAGGAAAAGGCCCACGGCCTCGCCCTCGTCATCGAAGGAGTGCTGGACCATGCGGCCGGTCGTTCCGATCCGACCCCATCGGCGCACGAGGCAGGTCTGCCCAAACAACGTCCCTTCGATCGACAGCGCATAGAACCGGGCCATGTTCCGACTCGCGTCCATGCGTTCGATATAGAGGCGATAGCGTTGCGCAACCATGCCAACAGGATCGCGCAGGCGGAGTCCGCCGTCCAATGACAGCTTTGAATCGCTGAACCCGGATCGATTCATTCTCGTGATGGGTCGTTGGACCTGCACACGCCCCGAGGAGCCGAGGTTGACAACATCGACTTCCTGCCAATCGATGCAGTTCGCGAACCGGAGCCTTCAATTTCTCGACGATCTCGGCCCACCGGAAACGAGCCGCCAGAGCGGTCAGCCGTTCAACGCATCCTTCACCGCCTTCGCCGGCGCGAAGGTGAGCTTTCTCGAGGCGGCGATTTTGATCGTGGCGCCGGTCGACGGGTTGCGCCCCTCACGCGCCGGCGTGTCCTTGACCTTGAACTTGCCGAAGCCCGGTAT
>NZ_RZOL01000836.1:0-882 GCF_004022985.1 Mesorhizobium sp. M7A.F.Ca.ET.027.02.1.1
CAGGAGCGCGCTGCCCGGGACGGGCTGATCAGAAGGCTCGCACGCCGCCGATCATCCTGGTCACCTCGGCGGCGGCATCGCGCACCAGCGGGCCGATCTCGGCCAACTGCTCCGGCGTCACCCGCACCGTTGGTCCCGACACCGAAACGCCGCCGATCGGCTCGCCGAATTCGTTGAAGATGGCGGCTGCCACGCAACGCATGCCGGGGTGCCGCTCCTCGTCGTCGACCGACCAGCCGCGCAGCTTGATCCGCGCCAGATCGTGGGCAAGCGCCGAAATGTCTGAAAGTGTCCTGTCGGTGAAGCGCTGCAGGCCTGCCTTGCGCAGGATGGTTCCGACGCGCTCCGGCTCGAGATGCGCCAGCACCGCCTTGCCGATGCCGGACGCATGGAAGGGACTGCGTGTGCCCGGACGGAAGAAGGCGCGGATCGCCTGGTGCGTCTCGACCTGGCTGACGAAGACCACGCAATCGTCCTCGGCGACGCCGAGATTGGCGGTCTCGCCGGTTCTTTCCATCAGCTCTTGCATGGCGACACGCGCGCGGTCGACCAGCTTGCGGCGGCGCAGGAAGGCCGCGCCCATGCGGTAGGTCTCGACGCCGATCGACCACAGTTGGTCTGATGTGTCGAATTCGACCATGCCGTGGTTTTGCAGCGTCGTCAGCATGCGATAGGCGGTGGAGGTGGCAAGGCCGCTCTGCGCCGAGATCTCGCTCAGCGACAGGCCGCTGCCTTCCGCGACAATGGCCAGGATGCGCAGTGCCCGGTCGAGCGACTGCACCGAACTGACCTCCGATGGCCCGTTGAAAGCGCGCGGCCGGCCGCGCGCTTTCAACGGGCCATCGGAGGTCAGTTCGGTGCAGTCGCTCGACCGGGCACTGC
>NZ_RZOL01000837.1:0-879 GCF_004022985.1 Mesorhizobium sp. M7A.F.Ca.ET.027.02.1.1
GTGTTTATCTCTGTGACACGTTGGAGCTGCCCTACAGGAACGATCAGAACGACATCAGTGCGATCAATCCAGGAAGCTTTTCAGGGAGGGTACGCACTGATGGGGCCCGCGGGTGGAGAATCGAATTGGATTATCCCGCCAAGCGCCTCTACATTCAGATCCATTCTGGCAACGTTCCTTGGGAGGTGCGCGGCTGCGTTTTGGTGGGCGATGCTGGCGAGACCTGCCAGATTCGCGGGGGGTCCAGCCGTCAGGCCATGAGCCATATCCAATCGCTGTACGGAAGCTCCACCGAAAGGCCGATCGAGGTCCGAGTCGTGGAAGACGTGCCCTAGTAGGAACCGGAGAGCTAGTCGGGCAAGAGTTGCTTCGCTTCCTTCACCGCCGCGGCGCGACGGGCATCGAGATAGTCAGCCAAATGGCGGATTCTCCAGCTATTCCCTGAACCGCTGTGTCTGTTTCCGGGTTAAGACAAGGTTTGTCCGAATGACGTTGATGCGGCGCGGTGCTGCCAGCCCACTTGGCGTGGCCGCGACACGCAAGGTGAGGTTGGCGTTCAATCGCGTTGGGCGTTCGACGAT
Organism: Mesorhizobium sp. M7A.F.Ca.ET.027.02.1.1; assembly: GCF_004022985.1. Lineage (NCBI taxonomy): Bacteria > Pseudomonadati > Pseudomonadota > Alphaproteobacteria > Hyphomicrobiales > Phyllobacteriaceae > Mesorhizobium > Mesorhizobium sp. M7A.F.Ca.ET.027.02.1.1. The sequence goes on from NZ_RZOL01000837.1 coordinate 582, forward strand.
AGTTGCCTGCGCCTCCGTCACGCGCCGCGCTTGGCAGGCTTCGTCTTGAAATACAGCCAGTTGAGAAACGCGTCGGCGTCCGTGAAATCGGCGCCCCCGATGCGCCTCCGCAGCGCGTCGATGGTAGCGCACAATTGCGTGTATCGTTCGGCTGACAGCGTTGCGAGAGTTGGACTTCGAGGCGCGCCGATGCCGATCGCCGAAAGGGCCCCGGAGGTATTGCCGTTGAAGACAGCGTATCGCTTCGGGGCGAAGGTGCAGAGAATCTCCGTGATCATATTCACGCCCACGCCAGGAA
>NZ_RZOL01000838.1:0-869 GCF_004022985.1 Mesorhizobium sp. M7A.F.Ca.ET.027.02.1.1
TGTCGCACCGCACGCTCATCAGCGAAAAGGCGCGGTAGCTCGTGCTCGAAATCCTGGACGACCCGGATATCCTTGTTGCGCGCCCTCAACTCCATCATGTGACAGCAGTCCTCGACGATACCAAGCAGCATCACCGGTTCTTCATTGAGCTGGTAGCGGCCGGCCTCGATGCGCGAAAGGTCGAGGATCTCGTTGATCAGGTCGAGCAGATGCTGACCGGATTCGTGCACGTCATGGGCATAGTCGCGATAGGTGGGATTGCTCATCGGCCCCAGCACCTCGTTCGACATCACCTCGGAAAAACCGAGAATGGCGTTGAGCGGCGTGCGCAATTCGTGGCTCATCGAAGCGAGGAACCGCGATTTCGCCAGATTGGCGTCTTCGGCCCGCCGCCGCGCCTCGTCCGACATCGATTTCGCCGTCTCCAGTTCAGCGATCAGCGCATCCTTTTCGGAGCGGAACGACAACATCATCAGGGACGAGTGGTTGAGATGACGGGCCACATAGGCGAAGAACGGCAGCGAAACGACCAGCAGCGCGGCCATGATCGCCTCGACCGGCATCCATAGCTTGGCGCCGGCATAAGCGTAGAGCGCCACGGGAACGGCAAAGGTCGCCAACAGCGCCCCGCGCAGAGACGAGGTCATCACCGCGGTCGCCGCCATGGCGAACAACAGCACCACGGCCTTGACGATGTGGAACGGATCGACCTCGCAGACGCTGCAGCCAAGCCACACGAACCATGCCCAGCCGAGACCGCACAGGAAATGGCCGATCAGGAATTCCCGTCCTGCTTGCGAAGGGTTGAGCTCGGAAGCTTCGGTGCGCTCGATGCGCCGCGCCATGAAGGCAACGATAGTGTAGCAGGT
>NZ_RZOL01000839.1:0-868 GCF_004022985.1 Mesorhizobium sp. M7A.F.Ca.ET.027.02.1.1
ACGGGCGGCGTCGGCGCGCTGACCTATACGGTGCAGACCACCGTGGGCACCTACGGCACCATCCACATCAATGCCGACGGCAGCTACGTCTACACGCTGACCAGCAACCACCTCAACGCACAGGCCAGTGACGGCGTCCAGACCATCTCGGGCCTGGAGAACTTCACCTACACAGTCACCGACAGCGTCGGCAACACCACCACGGGCAACATCACCGTCAGCATCGTCGACGACGTGCCGACGGCGGTCGCCAACAGCGGCAACGTCAATGAAGGCGCCCTGTTGACCGTGACTGCGGCGGCTGGCGTGCTGGCCAACGACGTGGCCGGCGCCGACGGCCTTGCCGCCGGTGGCGGCGTGGTTGGCGCACGTGCTGCCGGGGGCGACACGACGACGGCGGTGACGACCGGTGTCAACACCAACATTGTCGGCCTGCACGGGACGCTGCATCTCAACGCCGACGGCTCCTATACCTATCAGTCGACGGCCAACAACATCTCCTCGGCGACGACGGATGTGTTCGTCTACACCATCAAGGATGGCGACGGCGACCTGTCGACGACGACGCTGACCATCAACCTGGCGGATGCCGGGCTGGTCGCGCCGGCCGACAGCGATGCCACGGTCAACGAAGCGGCGCTCGACCTCACCCAGGCCGGCGCTGATCTGGCGGCCGGCACCGTGACCGGCTCGCTGCCGGGCCTGACGACCGAGACTGATGCCACCAACCAGCTCAACGCGACGGGCGGCGTCGGCGCGCTGACCTATACGGTGCAGACCACCGTGGGCACCTACGGCACCATCCACATCAATGCCGACGGCAGCTACGTCTACACGCTGACCAGCAACCACCTCAACGCACAGGCCA
>NZ_RZOL01000083.1:0-18543 GCF_004022985.1 Mesorhizobium sp. M7A.F.Ca.ET.027.02.1.1
GACCTGTTTCATGCCTTCGACCAGTGCCGACAGGCGGTCGAGCGCGGCATTGACCTGGCTGGAGACGATGTCGATGTCGTCGCGCTTGCCGGTCAGGGGAATGCGGGTGTCCAGCCGTCCGTGCGAGACATCCACCATGGTGGCGGCAATGCCGTCGAGACGGCGCTGGACCCGCGAGGCCAGCAGGGCGCCGCCGGCGACCGCCAGCCCGGTGATGATCAGGGTTCCCCAGCCAAAGCTCATCAGCACGATCCTCTCCAGCTCCTCCGTCTCGGAAAGGCTGAAGGCGACGGTCAGGGTGTTGCCGCCGACCGGGCCGGAATAGGCGCGGTACTCGGCGCCGGGCGGCACGCCGGGCATTTCGGTGTCGAACATCGAGAAGCCGTCGGGAAGCCCTGCCGCGGTGAAGTTGCCGGCCAGGCGATTGCCCGTCGCGTCGGTCAGCGAAAACAGCTGCTCCTTTTTGAGGCTGCGCAGGGAGTGGCTGCCGACGGTCTCGACCAGCTCCTTGAGATCGTTCTCGGCATAGGTTGCGGCGACGACCGCGTAGGTCTCCTTGATGGTGTCGTCGAGCCGCTCGGCAAGATCGGCGCTCATCATCTGGTAGACGATGGCGCCAGACAGGACGAAGGCGAGCACGAACAGGAAGGCGAAGGTCAGGGCCAGCCGGAACGGCGTGCTGCGCAGCAGGCGGGACCATGTTCCGGTCATGACGGCGCGTGCAGGCTGTAGCCGGTGTTGCGGACGGTGTGGATGAGCTGGGTTTCGAAGGGCTTGTCGACCTTGGCCCGCAGCCGGCTGATATGGGTCTCGACGACGCTGGTCCTGGGATCGAAATGAAAATCCCAGACGCGCTCCAGAAGCATGGTCCGGGTGATGACGCGGCCTTCGCCGCGCATCAGCACTTCCAGCAGGCTGAATTCCCTGGGCTGCAGGTCGATCGGCTGGCCCCGCCTCGTGACCCGCCGCATGATCAGGTCCATTTCGAGGTCGGCGACCCGCAGGACGGTTTTCTGCTCCTGCGCCGCCGGCCGCCGGCCAAGCGCGTTGATGCGGGCGAGAAGTTCGGAAAAGGCGAAGGGCTTGACCAGATAGTCGTCGCCGCCGGCCTCCAGCCCCTCGACGCGATCGTCGATGCCGCCGACGGAGGTGAGAAAGATCGCGGGCGTTCGTACGCCCGCGGCGCGCACCGCCTTGATCATCGACAGCCCGTCGAGGCCGGGGATCATCCGGTCGGCGACGATCACGTCGTAATTGCCCCGGGTCGCCGCGAACAGCGCGTCATGTCCGTTGCGAAGCAAATCGCAGACATGGCCGGCCTCGGTCAGTCCCCTGACGATATAGTCGGCCGTCCTGTGGTCGTCCTCGACGAGAAGCAGTCGCATGAAAGGTCCGGTCCTTTGCCGAGGTGGAGAGGCTATCACCGGCACGGGCTTGTTCCTAGGATGTCACGAAGGCGCAGGCATTCGGAGCGGCTTCTCCCAACTTCGTCATCGTCGGGTCCGCGCTGCGTCGCTACGCTCCTTGCTCCGCGCGCGGATGACGAGGCCAAGGCTTCAGTCCAGGTCCAGCAACAGTTCATCGGCCTCGTCGGTTGCCTCCTTCAGGGTCATGTGCAGGACGAGGGCAATGATACAGCCAAGGAAGAGCAGGCTGGTGAAGATGGTGCCGAGACCCAGGCCGCCATGCCTGGCCGACCGCGACAGCAGGTCGCCGAACGAAGCGCCAAGCGGTCGCGTCAGGATATAGGCGAGCCAGAAGGCCAGGATGCCGTCGAGACTGAGCAGCCAGTAGGCGAGCGCTATCAGCGCGATGACGCCGCCGAACAGCAGCCCCGATGTGAGGTAGTCCATGTCGAAGCTTTCGGCGACGAGGTCGCCGGCGGCGGCGCCGAGCGCGAAGGTCAAGAGGATCGCCAGCCAGTAGAAGATCTCGCGCCTGGTGGTGAAGATGGTGTGGATCGACAGCGTCCTTTCGCTGGCGTACCAGACCGCGAATGTCGCGGCGAGCGCGACCGAGAAGGCGATGGTTGCCGTCTGCAGGCGCACGCCGAAACTGTCGACGAGGCTGTCCGTCACCAGCGTGCCGACGATGCTGATCAGCACCACCGCCGGCCAATAAGCCCACGGCACATAGCATTTCCGCGTAAACTGCAGGACAAGGGCCGCGATCAGGATGCCGGTCATGATCAGCGAGGTGGCGGTCAGCCCGAGCCCGATTGTGTCGGCAAGATAATCCGCCGCGGTCTCGCCCGTGGTGACCGCCATCAGCTTGACCAGCCAGAAGTCGAGGGTGACGTCGGGAACCCTGTTGTGGCTCGGTGCGGCGGGTTGTTGCCTGTTGGGCGCGAGCATGGCTGAAGTCCAGAAGTCGACGGTTGCGGCGGGGCGATGGCGATCCGCCCCGCGCATCGTAAACAAACGAGTTCACACCGGCCTGTCCGGCGGCATACAAATTCGTAAGAATGGGCGCAAAAGGCATTGCCAATGTCTGGCGATGCGTTTGATGGAATGCGTCGCCTTGCATCCGCCATCGCTGTTCAACGGCTCGCTGATGGCGGCCGCGGTGCCGGGCCGCACGTTCGGCCCGACCCATCCTGCGCTCTGGTGATCGGTGGTTCTAGCTACCGAGCGGATGCGGCATGTAGCCGACGAAGCCTGATATCTTCCAGCTGCCGCCGACCTTGCTGCAGAAATACAGCGTCTGCCATTTCAGGCGGTCGACGCTGCCGTCCGCCTTGGCAACCGAGCCGTCGAATTTCTTGTGCAGCACGGCGCGGTCGCCGTCGACATCGATGTCGCGCATGTTGGTGACGCGAAACAGCGCCTCGCGCAGCGGCTCGGCGAATTTGGTCGCCGCCGTCTCCCTGGCCTGGCGCAGCCATTCGTCGCGGTAGATGTCCAGCCTTGGAAACTGCAGCCGCCAGGCATCGGCATTGCTGAGGAAATGCGCGTGCATGCCGAAGAAGCTCTCGGCGACGAAATCATCCTCGACCATGGCCCAGTCCTGGCCGATGAAAGCGTCGATGTCGCGCCGCACCAGCATTTCCCAGAGCGCGTGGCGATCGGCATCGCCTGATGGAAACGGGTTCTTGTCGTAGGTCATTGCTGGGTGTCTCCGCTCTGGCTAATGCGTCTGTGCGGTGCGGCTACAAGGCAGCCCGCCAGCGCGCACGATGCAAGCGCTCCTGTAATAAAGCAACACGGATTTCGAAGAATGTTGCTTTCCAACAAGGCCCCTATGAGGATCGCCCCGATCGGCGTAAATGTCGATCGAAGCGGGCGCCGCCATGGCACCCCGTCCTGTCATCAGAGGAGGCTTGTCCCTTGCCGAAACAGTGTTTTGGAACATCGCATGTGCCGTTGTCGCCAGCCGTGCGGGCCGGCGATCTCGTCTATGTCTCGGGCCAGGTTCCCGTCGGCAGCGACGGCATCGTGGTCAAGGGCGGCATATCGGAACAGACCGAGCAGGTGCTCGCCAACATCAAGGCCGCGCTGGCGCTGGCCGGCTGCACCATGGACGATGTGGTGAAGACCACGGTTTGGCTGGAAGATGCGCGCGATTTCGGCGCCTTCAACGCGGTCTATGCCCGGCATTTCCCCAAAGACCCGCCGGCCCGCACCACGGTCGAATCGCGGCTGATGATCGACATCAAGATCGAAGTCGAGGCGGTCGCTTACCGGCCTCTGTAGGCAAAGCAACGAAGCGGAGGTGACCGCAATGCAATTCGACCTCCTGCTGAAGGGCGGACGGCTGATCGATCCGGCCGCTGGCCTCGACGCGCCGCGCGATGTCGCCATCGCCAATGGCCGCGTTGCCGCAGTCGATGCCGATATCCCGGCGGACAGCGCAGCGCAGATCGTCGATGCCGGCGGCTGCATCGTCACGCCGGGCCTGGTCGACCTGCACAGCCACGTCTATTGGGGCGGCACGTCGCTTGGCGTCGATGCCGACCGGCTGGCCGCCAAGAGCGGCACCACCACCTTCATCGATGCGGGCAGTGCCGGCGCCGGCAATTTCCTCGGCTTCCGCCGCCATGTCATGGAGCGGTCGAAGGTCCGCATCCTGGCCTATGTCAACATTTCCTTTGCCGGCATTTTCGGCTTCTCGCAGACAGTGTCGGTCGGCGAGTGCAGCGACCTCAGGCTGTGCGAGCCGCGCGAGGTGGTCGCGGCGGTGCGTGAACACCGCGATGTCGTGGTCGGCGTAAAAGTCCGCTCCGGCAAGCATGCCGGCGGCACCAGCGGCATCGCCCCGGTGGATCTGGCGCTGGAGGCCGCCGACCAGGCCGGCCTGCCGCTGATGGCGCATATAGACGAGCCGCCGCCCGGCCGCTCGGAGGTGCTGCCGCGGCTGCGCAGGGGCGACATTCTCACCCACTGCTTCCGGCCGTTTCCCAATGCGCCGGTATTTGCTTCCGGCGCGGTGCGGCCGGACATGCGGCTGGCGCGCGAGCGCGGCGTCATCTTCGACATCGGCCACGGCATGGGCTCGTTCGATTTCGCCGTTGCCCGCGCCATGCTCGAGGAAGGACTGGCGCCGGACGTGATCTCGAGCGACGTGCATCTCTACTGTGTCGACGGTCCCGCCTTCGACATACTGGTCTGCATGTCGAAGCTGCTGGCGCTCGGCATGCCGCTGGTCGAGGTCCTGCGCGCCGCGACGCAAGCGCCGGCGCAGGCGATCGCGCGGCCTGATCTGGGCACGCTGGCGGTGGGCACTGTCGGCGATGTCGCTGTGCTCCGGCAGCGCCCGGGCCGCTTCACCTTCGTCGACGCGGTCGGCGCGTCATTGGTCGCCGACCAGAGGCTGGTGTCGGAAGGCATCGTTATTGGTGGCACCTGGTGGCCGAACGAGGCGGCTGATCACAACGAGACCGAGCGTTTCGTGGCGCAGGCATCGCATACGCATGTCGAGGTTGCGGCGAGGCATTTCGGGCATCGGCACAATTAGCGATCTTCCCCCTTGAGGGGGAGATGGCCGGCAGGCCAGAGGGGGTCGGTTCGACTGGATGCGACCTCCTTGCGGCAGATGGAGGCTGGCGCTCTACGCGCGGCGACCCCCTCTGTCGCCTTCGGCGACATCTCCCCCTTGAGGGGGGAGATCAGCAGCGCCTGAATTGCTCGGCTTTCCGTAAACCGGCGTCTCAATGCCTTCCATCCGCGCCTTGATCTGCAGCGCCACATATTTCGAATAGAAGCGCGACAGCGCCAGATTGCCGCCGTGGAACCACAGCGCTTCCTGCGCGGTCGGCTTCCACATGTTGCGCAACTCGCCTTGCCAGGGTCCGGGATCGCCCTTGACGCCCGAGCCAAGCCCCCAGCAGGGGCCGACCTTGTCGGCGACTTCGCGCGAGACGATCGAAGCCACCGTCTCGTTCATCGACTGATAGCCGGTGCAGGCGATGATGGCGTCGGTGGCGAGTTCACTGCCGTCCTCGAACAGGATGCCGCTCGGGGTCAGCGACTTGATGGCGACGCCGCTGCGGATGCCGATCTTGCCGTCGATGATCAGGTCGGAAGCGCCGACATCGATATAGTAGCCGGAGCCGGTGCGGTAGGCCTTCATCAGAAGGCCGGTCTCGTCGTCGCCGAAATCGAGGGCGAAGCCGGCGGCGCGCAGGCGGTCGTAAAAGGCCGCGTCGCGCGCCTTGATCACCTCGTAGAGCGCCCGCTGGCCCTTGGGCACCAGTGCGAACGGCGTCGAGGCGACGATCATGTCGGCCTTCTCGGTGGTGATGCCGCGTGCCAGTGCGTCTTCCGAGAAGATCTCGAAGCCGACTTCCATCAGCGTGTCCGATTTGACCACCGTCGTCGGCGAACGCTGGATCATTGTGACCTCGGCGCCGCTTTCCCAGAGGTCGACGCAGACATCGTGGCCGGAGCTTGCCGCGCCGATGACCGCGACTCGTCTGCCGCGGAATTTGTCGCCGCTGGCATACTGGCTGGAGTGCAGCAACTCGCCCTTGAACCGGTCGGCGCCCGGCAGATCGATCCGCCGTGGCGGACCGTAGGCGCCGGTGGCGAAGACGATGTGCTTCGGCTTCAGCGTGATCTGGCGGCCGACGCGGTCGACGACCACGGTCCAGACTTTTTCGGCCTCATCATAGGACGCGCTGAGACATTTGGTGGCGACCCAGTAATTGAGCTCCATGACGCGCGTGTACATTTCCAGCCAGTCGCCCATCTTGTCCTTGGGCGTGAACACCGGCCAGTTTTCGGGGAAGGGAATGTAGGGCAGATGGTCGTACCAGACCGGGTCGTGCAGCACGAGCGTGCGGTAGCGGTTGCGCCAGGAATCGCCCGGCCGCGCATTCTTCTCGATGATGATGATGGGCACGCCGAGCTGGCGCAGCCGCGCCCCCAGCATGATGCCGCCCTGGCCGCCGCCGATGACCAGGCAGTAGGGCTGTTCATCAGTGCCGAGCTCGCGCGTCTCGCGCGCCCGCGCCTCCGACCAGGTCTCGCGCCTGGGATCGGCCTTGTGGCGCACGCCAAGCGGCCGCTTCGCTCCCTTGCGCTCCTCGAACCCTTTCAGGTCCGTCATTGCCGTGAACAGCGTGCGGCAGTGGCCGTCGCGCAGCCGTATGATGCCCTCTCCCCTGGCCACCGCGGTTTCGAAGCTGAACCACGCCTCGATGGTGCCATCGTCCGAGATCGCCTCGCCGATCAGCTGCCATGCCTTGGGCCTGGCCGTCGCCAGCGTCGACCCCAGCATGTCGGCGATCGCCTCGCGGCCTTCCATGGTGGTGATGTTCCAGGTGAAGGTCAGGAGATCGCGCCAGTAGCAATCGTCGACGAACAGGTTGCTCGCAGCGGCCACGTCGCCGGCTGCGAGCGCCTGCGCCAAGGATTCGAGCCATGCGGCTGCCTGTTTCGTCGGTGCTATTTCGAGCATTTCTTTCCTCTTTGTGCATGCGCCCAATCCAAGTTGGGATCATCAATTGTTGAACTCGGCGCCGCCCCTCATCCGCCTGCCGGCACCTTCTCCCCGTGAACGGGGAGAAGGGAGCTAATCCCCCAGCGGCTCCATCTCCTTGCCGGTGCGGTGGATCTGGGCGTTGTATTTGATGCGGCGCACCGTCTCGCGGGCCGATCCGTCGAGCTTGTAGGCGGAGGCCACCGCCAAAAGGTCGATCGCCGCCAGGAAGGCGAAGCGCGACGCCGTCGGCTTCAGTGTGTCGGGATATTCGGGCACCGCCACCGTCAGCCTGACGTCGCAGGCGCGGGCGAGTTCGGTGTCGGGCGCGGTCACGGCGATCGCATTGGCGCGATAGTGCTTGGCTAGTTCGACGGCCTCGATCACCTCGCGGGTGCGTCCCGTCGCCGAAATGGCGATCACCAGATCGCCGGGCTTGAGCGTCGAGGCAGTCATGCGCATCAGATAGGGGTCGCACTGGGCGCTGACGGTGATGCCGTAGCGGAACAGCCGGTACTGGGTTTCCTGCGCCAGCGCCGAGGAGCTGCCGCCGAGGCCGAAGACCGTGACCTGGCGCGCCTTGGCGATCAGCTCGGCCGCCTTCTGCAACTGCGCCGGGTCGAGCTGCCGCTCGGCTTCCTGCAGCGCCCGGCGCGCCTCGCCGAAAACGGCGTTCCAGAACGGCATGCCATTGTCATTGCTGACGGAAGGTGACTTGGCGAGATAGAGCGCACCGACGACGAGGCTCTGCGCCAGCTTCAGCTTGAAGTCGCGCACGCCCTCGCAGCCGATGGCGCGGCAGAACCGGGTCACCGTCGGTTCGCTGACCCCGGCACGCTGGGCAAGGGCGGCATTGGAGGCGTCGACGGCATATTTGACATCGTCGAGCACGACATCGGCGACACGCCGTTCGGCTGGGCGCAACTCGCTGTAGGAATCCTTGACCAGCGAGATGATGTCGGGGATGCGCCGGACATGATCGCGCCCCTCCACATCATGGCCTGGATCAGGCTCGTCCTGGCTGCCAGCTTCGGTCATGGGGTCCTGGTCTTTCCCTGGGTTGCGAGGCTGACGTCTTAGCATGTTTGCACGCCATGGCTCCACGTGCCGGTCCGCATAGCAACCGTAGCGTGTCGTTGGGGAAACCGCACCTTCTCTGCTTCCTTCGGTCCGCGTGAATTCGGAAGTATGTAGGAAAGCAACACGTATTTCAAGGCCATGAAAATATCATAAAAACAATCGGATAGCTATTACCATCCATTTTTGTGATACGGGTACCAGCGCTCGTGCTTGACAGGAAAGTAGGATAGTTACAGACTGATTTTCGCTGGAGATGAGCCAATGGATCATCGCGCAGTCTTCCCGGGGGGCAGATGAATACGGGCGATGCAAAAAACCCGAAGCTTGGCGTGCAGGCAGCGACCAAGATCTACCACACGGCCTCCGGCGACCTGCTGGCGCTGGACCGCTGCAGCCTCGATGTCAGCGCCAATGAAATCGTCTCGATCGTCGGTCCTTCCGGTTGCGGCAAGACGACCCTTTTGTGGTCGATGTCGGGCCTGCACAGCCTGACCAGCGGCGAGATCCGGCTCGACGGCAAGACCATCACCGGCCCGCATCCCGATATCGGCATCGTCTTCCAGGAAGCGAACCTTTTGCCGTGGCGCAATCTCGACGCCAACATCCGTTTCCCCTTCGAGATCAAGGGCGAAAAGCCGGACCGGGCGTGGATCGCGCATCTGCTCAACCGCGTCGGGCTCGACGGCTTCGGCGGCAAGTTTCCGCGCGAGCTGTCTGGCGGCATGCAACAGCGCGCGGCGATCGTGCGGGCGCTGGCGCTCAAACCCTCGGTGCTTTTGATGGATGAGCCGTTCGGCGCGCTCGACAGCTTCACCCGCGAGGAGATGAACCGGCTGGTCGAGGAGATCTGGCTCGACACCAAGACCACCATCGCCTTCATCACCCACTCGATCGAGGAGGCGATCTTCCTCTCCGACCGGGTGGTGGTGCTGAGCGCCCGGCCGGGTCGTGTCGCCAAGGAATATCGCGTGCCGTTTGCGCGGCCGCGCTCGCTGGAGATCATGGCGACGAAGGAGGTCTTCGACCTCACCAACCGGATCAAGATGGACATTGTCGGCGAACGCACGCGGCCAAAAACGCCGGAGCGCCCGAGCGCAGAGATCGTGAGGATCAGGCCGTGAGCGGAGGCGACGCCATTCCGGAATTCTCGAAGTCCAAGTCGGGTGCCAAGTCGGGCGATGGCCAGGAGGTCAGCCTGACCAATCTGTCAGCCTTCGCCAGCGGCCCCGGCATCAAGTCGGGCAAGGAGGTGGCAGCCATTCTTGCCGTGGCGGTGATCATCATCGGCGGCATCGAACTGGCGCTGCGGCTGTTCCACGTGCCGCTCTACATCATGCCGCCGCCGAGCTCGATCGCCTATGCGCTGTTCGACGAGTTCCCGCTGATCGCGCCGCATCTCGGCTACACGCTGGTCGAGCTGGTGTCCGGCTTCACCATCGGCGCGATCGTCGGCCTGGTGCTGGCCGCCGTCATCACCCAGTTTCCGTTCGCCGAGAAGATCGTCGCGCCCTACATCCTGCTTCTGGTCACCACGCCGATGCTGGCACTGGTGCCGCTTCTGATCCTGCGCTTCGGCTTCGGCTACACGCCCCGCATCATCGCGGTGGCGCTGGCCGCCGGGCCGATGGTGATGATCAATGCGGCGACGGGCTTTCGCCGCGTCGACAGCGCCAAGATCGCGCTGGCACGCTCCTATGGCGCCAGCACCCTGCAGATCTTCTGGAAGATCCGTGCGCCGATGGCGCTGCCGATGATCCTGGTCGGGCTGATGATCGGCGCCATCTTCGGCCTGCTGACCGCGGTCGGCGCCGAAATGGTCGGCGGCGGCTTCGGCCTCGGCAACCGGCTGACCACCTATTCGTCGATGATCCAGATGCCGCAGTTCTTCGCCGTGGTGCTGATCCTGTCGACGCTCGGCATCCTGATCTACGTGCTGTTCTTCCTGATCGGCAAGAAATGGGCGAGCTGGGAGGCTTGAACACAAAAGTACAGACGGCGCCCGGGAGGCGGGCGGCAAGAGACTGACATCAAACAAAAAAGGGGAATGCCATGACCAATAATTTCTCGACCAACCCGGCGGGGATCAGCCGCCGCACTTTCCTGCAGGTGACCGGCGCCGGGCTGGTGACCGCGACGGCGCTTGGCGCCACCGGCCTCAGGGCCAGGGCCGAACCCTACGGAAAATTCACCTGGATCTCGCCGCGCGGCACGCTCGAAGTGCTCGACGACTATCCCTACTGGGCAGCCAAGAAGGCTGGCTATTTCGATGGGCTGGACACCGACATGCAGCCGGGGCCGTCGGACGGCACCGCGACGGTGAAGTTCGTCGATGTCGGCCAGGCCGATATGGGCTTCCCGTCGCCCGGCGTGTTCTCTTTCGCCATCCAGAACGGCATGAAGCTGAAGTCGGTGTTCCATATGGGCGCCCGCGACACGTTCAGCATCGCCTTCCGCAAGGGCGAGGGATCGAACGATCTGAAGAAGCTGGAAGGCAAGACCATACTGCTCGGCTCCGCCGCCTGGCAGTCGATCACCGACCCGCTGCTGGCGGCGCAGGGCGTCGACATCAAGAAGGTCAAATATGTCGAAGCCGGCTGGCCGACATGGGGCACGGCTCTTGCCGGCGGCCAGGGCGACGCTGCCCTGTCGTGGGAAGGCCTGCGCGCCGAATGGATCGCCAAGGGGCTCGACTTCGAATACTGGCTCGGCGTGCAGAACTCAAAGCTGCCGGCCAATACTTTCGTCGTGCGCGCCGCCGATCTGGAGGACGCCGACAAGAAGGCGTTGCTGGAAAAGTACCTGCGCGGCTGGGCGATGGGCCTCGAATTCGGCTACCAGAATCCCCGCGCGGCGGTCGAAGCGGTGTTCGAGCAGTTCCCGACGCTGGCCAAGAATCTCGGGCCGGAGCTTGGCACCACCTCGATCCTGCAGCAGATCAACGTCTTCCGCGGCGACATGGACAAACGCGGCGGCTGGGGCTCGCACGACATGGCGAGCTGGCAGGGCTTCTTCGACGAGATCCACAAGATCGGCCAGATCACCGCTCCGGTGAAGGCCGAGGATGTCTGCACCAATGATTTGATCGGCCCGGCCAATGATTTCGACAAGGCCAAGGTCAAGGCCGATGCCGACGGGTACAAGCTGTCGGAAGGCTTTGCCGCGCTCGATGTCGAGAAGATCAAGGCGCATCTGTTCGATTCAGCGGTGAAGTAGGGCTGACAATGTCCAGGTCAGCGCCGCCCCTCACCTGCCTGCCTGCATCCTCTCCCCGTAAACGGGGCGAGGGGACGCTGTCGTTGATGATTTCGCCAATCGCCAACATTGCGGCCAGCCCTTTCTCCCCGTCACTATACGGGGAGAAATGCCCGGCAGGGCAATGAGGGGCGGCGCCAACCTAAGGTGATTGTCCTGGATAAACATGCGGGCGACGGCAACAGCGCCGCCCGTGATTTAATCAAGAATTTGGGAGGCAGCGGTGTCCGACAAGGTAAAAGTGCTGGTGGTGGGTCTCGGCAATATGGGTGCGTCGCATGCCAGCGCGTATCACCGGCTCGACGGTTTTGAGATCGTCGGCATTATGAGCCGCTCGATCAAGAGCAACACGAAGATTCCGGGAGAGTTAGCCGGCTACCCACTCTACGAGGATTTCGACCAGGCGCTGAAGGAAACAAAACCGGACGCGGTGTCGATCAACAGCTGGCCGAACACCCACGCCGAATATGCGCTGAAGGCAATCGCCGCCAACTGCCATGTGTTCATGGAAAAGCCGCTCGCCACCAACAATGAGGATGCCGAGAAGGTTGTCGCGGCGGCGCGGGCGAAGAACCGCAAGCTGGTGCTCGGCTATATCCTGCGCGTCCACCCGTCATGGATCAAGTTCATCGAGGTCGGGAAGACGCTCGGCAAGCCGCTGGTGATGCGGCTCAACCTCAACCAGCAGAGCAGCGGCAGCGCCTGGCACTGGCACAAGAACCTGATCGATTCGCTGATCCCGATCGTCGATTGCGGCGTCCACTATGTCGACGTCATGTGCCAGCTAACCGGCGCCAAGCCGGTGCGCGTGCATGGCATCGGCGCCAAGCTCTGGGCGGAGGCCGACAAGCAGAATTACGGCCACCTGCACGTCACCTTCGATGACGGCTCGGTCGGCTGGTACGAGGCGGGCTGGGGCCCGATGATGAGCGAAACGGCCTATTTCGTGAAGGACGTGGTCGGCCCCAAGGGCGCGGTGTCGATCGTCGCCGGCCAGCAGGCAAGCAATGCTGCCGAACTTGCAGAGGTTTCGAGCTCCGCCGACATCGACCGCCACACCAAGACCGATGCCCTGAAGATCCACTATGCCGCGGTCGACGGCAACAAGAATTTCTCGAAGCCCGACGAGATCGTCAGCATGGAGGACGAGCCCGGTCACCAGGAGCTCTGCGACCGCGAGCAGGCCTTCTTCATGCGCGCCATCCGCGAGGATCTCGATTTGACCGAGCAGATGGATGCGGCGGTCAACAGCCTGCGCATCGTGCTGGCCGCCGAACAGAGCATCGCACTGGGACGGACCATCGACCTGGCCTGACGCAATCCGGCTGCTGGCGGCAATCGTTTCAGGCCGGCGCTGCCCCTCACCCTTACCCTCTCCCCGTGAAGAACGGGGAGAGGGGGTCGTCAGCGTTGGAGCGTCTCCCTTCTCCCCGTCACTATACGGGGAGAAGGTGCCGGCAGGCGGATGAGGGGCGCGCCAACGTTGGCAAGATCAACGAACGACGGGAGAGAGACATGGTCACCGACAGTCTGCTGAAAACCTATGCCGAGTCCGACGCGCTCGACCTTGCGGCACTTGTGAAGCGGGGCGACGTTTCACCGGCGGAACTGGTCGAGGCGGCGATCACGCTGGTCGAGCGGCTCAACCCGGCGCTCAATGCGGTCATCCATCGCCTCTACGACATGGCGCGGGCGCAGGCCGAGACGGTCGACACATCAGCGCCCTTCGCCGGCGTGCCGTTCCTGCTCAAGGAGCTGGCCTCGTCCTGGACCGGGGCACCGAACACCAACTCCTCATTCTACCTCAGGGATGTCGTTGCCGATTTCGACACCGAGGTCGTTCGCCGCATGAAGGCGGCCGGGCTGGTGCTGGTCGGCAAGTCGAACGCGCCGGAGAATGGCTGGTCGATCACGACGGAACCAAAACTCTACGGTGTGACGAAGAACCCGTGGAAGGAAGGCATCACGCCCGGCGGCTCGAGCGGCGGCGCTGCCGCGGCCATCGCTTCGCGCATGGTGCCGATCGCCGAGGCCAGCGATGGCGCCGGCTCGATCCGCATTCCGGCCTCCTGCTGCGGCATCGTCGGCCTGAAACCGTCGCGCGGCCGCGTCAGCCTCGCGCCGTTCGGCGACTATTGGTATGGCGGCGCGTACTTCCTGTGCTGCTCGCGCACCGTGCGCGACACGGCGGCCTATCTCGACGCGGTTGCCGGCGCGCTGCCGGGCGACCCCTATACGCCGCCGGTGCCCGATGGTTCTTGGCTCAGCCTGTCGGCACGGGCGCCAAAGAAGCTGCGCATCGGCTTTTCCGTCACGCCACCCAACGGCACGGCGATCGATGCGGAGGTGAAGGCGGCGGTGCTGGCAACCGTGGCTGCGCTCGAGCGGCTCGGCCACGACGTCGAGGAGCACGATATGCCGCTCGACGCGAACGCTGTGTGGAAGACCTACACCAACATGACCTGCGTGCAGACGGCGGCGACGTTCGACTACCTTGAAACGGTGATCGGCCGGCCGGTGACGCCAAGCGATGTCGAGGCGGTGACTTGGGCAATCATCGAGCGCGGCCGCTCGACCAGCGGCACCAGGCACATCTCCGATGTCGAACAGCTCAGGCAGGTCGGCCGCGACATCGTCGGCGACCTCTGCGCCTACGATCTCTTCATCACCCCGACCCTGACGCAGCTGCCGCGTCCGTTCGGCTATTACGACATGTCGGAGACGGACATCGACCGCTACAACGCCAAGTGGGCGGATTCGGTGTTTGCGTTCCCCTTCAACATCTCCGGCCAGCCGGCGATCTCGCTGCCGCTCGGCTGGTCGAAAGACGGCGTGCCGATCGGCGTGCAACTGGTCGGCCGCTACGGTGACGAGGCAACGGTGCTGGCCGCGTCGGCGCAGCTGGAGCAGGAGATGCCGTGGAGCGATCGGCGGCCACCGGTGAGTGGTTAGGTGCTGGCGGATGGCGCGCGGCTTCGAGATTGGCCAAATCGCCCATCGCTTCGTCATCCTCGGGTCTCCGCGACGGAGCTTCGCTCCTGCTCCGCCCGTGGATGACGAAGGTGGGGAGGCTTCGGCCAACCTCCAGCGTGCAGACTCAAAGCCGGCTATCCAATCCTCTCCAGCCGCCTCGGCAGGCGGTTCATGGCGACAGGCCCGTCCGGCGTGATCAGGAACTGGTCCTCGAGATTGAAGCTGGCGAGGCCGTCTATGTAGAGCGGGATCTCGAAGGCCAGCACCATGCCGGCTTCGATGACGACATCGCTATCGGCGGCGATGAACGGCCATTGCTCCGAGAAGACCGACTGGCCGACGCCATGGCCGAAATGACCGCGGCGGTAGGTGCGCAGCCCTTGCCGCGCCAGGCTGTCGGTGGCGACGCGATGCACGTGAGCGAGCGTGGCTCCCGGAACAAGCGCGGCCAGCCCGTCGTCAAAGGCCCGCTCGGCGATCGCGTGCAGTTCGGCCTGCTCGGCGGATGGCGATCCGAAGGTGAAATTGCGCGACATGTCGGAGGCGTAGCCGCCGACCGTGCAGACCATGTCGCACTTCAGCGGATCGCCAGGCATGGCTTTCGCATCGGTGCTTTTGGCCTTCGCGCCCAGCGTCACATATTCGGCTGTGGCGACCGGATGGGACAGGCCGGACGCGGCCGTGGCGACGCCTTGCCGATAGAGGGCAATGAGATCGCCCTGACGCATGCCGGCCATGGCATCGACCTGCAGCCGCTCCAGCCCGGCTTCCGACAGGATGATGCCTTGCTGGAGCAGATCGATCTCGCGCGGCGACTTGATGGCCCGCAACCTGTCGAGCACGGCCGAGCCGTCGACCATCGTGCAGCCCGGCAGCAGCGCCTGCATGACCGAGAGATCGGCGGCGGGAATAAAATCGAGATCGACGCCGATCCTTGCGCGCTCAAGTCCGAACCCGCTCAGGATCTCCTTCAGTTCGCGGACGGAACGGGCAAGTTCGAATGTTGCCGGCCGGGAAAAACCAGGCGCCCGGCCAGACGAGGCAAGGCCGGCCTCGACGCGTTGCGCCAGCCCTTGCCCTGCGGTCGAGGCGTCAAGCGTGGCGGTTTCGATCCAGATTGGGTGGCTGCGGATGACGGCATCCGACAGAGCCAGTTGCAGCTGTCCCGCATTGAAATCCGCCACCACGACGCCCATCGGCAGGTCCTGGCCCGCGGGGATGACGACGAAGCCGGCGCCGGCGCGCCGGAACAGTCCCGACGGGCCGATCGAGGCGCCGGTCGCATAGTGGAAAGCCTCGGGCGCGCACAGCACCAGCGCCTCGATGCCGGCGCGGTCCATCAGTTGCGCCGCGCGCTGGCGATCGACAAAGCCTGTCATGGGTTTCTCCACTGTCCGAAGCGGCAACGGAGCATTCCGGGCATCGACAATCAAGCCGCTGACAGCAGCTACTTGATCGATTCCAGCTTGGCGACGGCGGCGGTGAAGCCGGCCAGCGACACCGGGATGGTGACCGGCTTGCGGGTGACCGATTCCATGCCGATGTTCAGATTGGTCCCGGACTTCATGGCCTTGATGAGATCCGCCGACAGCGGCGTGGCGGCATAGGCGCCGTTCTGGTCGCTGGTCTGGATGGCAATCGTCGTCTTCTGGCCCTGGTCGATCTGGAAGGAGGCGCCGGACGGCAGGAACAGGCCGTGCGGCAGGGCAAGCAGCATGGCGAGGCTGCCATTGCCGTTGTCGCGGCGCACGGTCACGGTCAGCACGCGCTGCCCGGTCTTGGCCTCCGTCAGGTTCTGCGACACCTGGCACTGAAGCTCGGTGGTCGCCGAACCGGAGGAGCAGTTCACTGCCCACGGATTGGCATCGGCCGGTTTTGCATTGCTTTCAGCCGGCTTTGGCTGGGCCGGCTTGGCATCTTCGGCAAGGGCTGGGCCGGCGGCCAGACCAAGCCAGAGGGCGGCCAGCCCCGCGGCCATGCCAAGTAAATTAGACTTGTCTAAAGTAAGTGCCATGTTGTTTTGCCGGATGCCTTGCATGTTTCCTCGCCGCGCCCCGGTATTCTCCCGAGCATGGCTTGATACAACACTCGCGACTATTCCGAAAGCCGAGCCGGAGGCAAGCAAGCCGGCGAAATTACTGTGGCCTTTCAGACACAGCGAGCAATTTTGCAGGAAAGCTCTAGAAATCGGATCGGCCAGGACTCGCTATACAATAGAATTCGAGTAAGAATCTACACGGGGCGCGTGTAGTCCCCGAAGGACTCGCCAGGGATGGGAACTACCGAGACTTCTCGGCAAGTTGTTGAGATAGCGGCGCGTGGGGAGGATTTCCACGTTCGCGCTGGCTATCGCCGTTCGCAAATCGCCAGGCATCTTTGGAAGACGACGGCGCTGACGACGCTGGCGCTCGGCCTTTCCGGTCTGACGGCCCATGCCGATCCGAACGGCCTGTGGCAGCCGCAGATCCGCGCCATCATCGGCGCCGACAACAATGGCGGCAACGCCGCGCTCGAAGGTTTCATCCCGCTCAAGCAGACGGCCGAATCCGTGCTGTTCCTGGATGTCCGGGCCAAGCATGATTTCAAGGATGGTTCCGGCCAGGATGTCGGCCTCGGCATTCGCCGCATCGTCAACCCGGACCTGATGATCGGCGGCTACGCCTATCTCAACCTCGAGAACTACAACTCCACCCAGTTCACCGCGGCCACGCTGGGCGCCGAGGCAATCACGCCACATTTCGATGCGCATGTGAACGTCTATCTGCCGATCAAGGGCGATTCGACGGATCACTCGACCAGCTCGACCCTGTCGATGGTCAGCAACCAGCTGATCGAGCAGATCTCGGTCCTCGACCACCGCGACTACGCGGCGTGGGGCATCGAGGGCGAGATCGGTGCGCAGGTGCCGGTCGCCCTGCCCGACAAGCATTCGCTGCGGCTCGACATCGGCGGCTATCATTTCGAGGACCCGCACGGCGACGACGGCAGCGTCACCGGCGGCAAGGCCGGGTTCGAGTATACGATCGGAGATGTCTTCGGCAGCAACACGGAACTGGTCTTCGCCGGCGAGGTCCGCAACGACAATCGCGACGACACCCAGTTCGCCGGCAGTGTGCGGCTGAACATCCCGTTCAATCCCGGCAGCGGCTCGGACAATGGAGCCGAAAATGGGGCCGATAGCGGGCCGGAGCCGGTCTATCCGGTCAGCGAAGGCCTGCGCAAGCGCGTCAACGAACGCGTGCGTGGCGATATCGGCGTCCGCGTCCAGTCGCAGACGCTGACCGGCGGCTCGACGACGCGTGTCGCGATCAACGCCGCCACCAATGACGCCTTCGGCAAGTTCTATTTCGCCGATGGCGGCCTCGCCGGCGCCGGCACGCTGGCCGACCCGACGACTCTGGACGACGCCGTGACCAAGTCGGGTGCGAACGGCTTTGTCGTCGCGCTTGGCGGCAACGGCAATCTGACGACCGGCGGCGTGACGCTTGCCAATGGACAGACCGTCATCGGCGGCGGCGAAAGCGTCACCGCCAGGCTTTTCGGCGGCGGCACCAGCACCTTCAACCTGGGCGGCAGCGACGGCACGATCCAGGGCACCAACGTCGCCAACCCGGTCATCACGCTGGGCAACGGCAACACGCTCAACGGCATCACCATCACCGGCGGCGCCGACGGCATTTTCGGCAACAACATCACCGGCGCGACGCTGACCAATGTGACGGTCACCGGTGCGGGCGGCAACGGCGCCGACTTCACCGGCAGCTCGACCGGCATCACCGGCTCCAATTTCACCGCCACCGGCAACGGTCTCGACGGCCTGCACATCGACGGCGACGGCACCTACAATTTCACCGGCACGACGCTGCTGCAGGGTAATCTCGACGACGGTCTCGATATCAGCGGCAAGGGCACCTACACCTTCGCCACCGTCAATGCGCAGGACAATACTGACCGCGGCATCACCGTGCAGGGCACGTCGACCGGCGGGACGTTCACAACCACCGGCGGCACCGTATCGGGCAATGGCGGCACCGCCGTCTTCATCGATCCGATCACCGCTCATGTCGTGCTGGACTCGATCAGCCAGAGCGGCGGCACGTCGGGTGTCGTGCTCGAGAATGTCGCGGGCAGCTTCACCGTCAACGGTGCGACGACGATCTCCAACACGACCGGGCCGGCGATCGCCATTTCGGATTCGCCGGCGGCGATCCGCTTCGGCGACATCAACATCACCAATCCCGGCGCCGACGGCATCTCGTTTGCCGGCGTCAATGCGGCGGTGGTCGCCGGCAACATCGTCATCTCCGGACTGGGTGTCGG
>NZ_RZOL01000840.1:0-867 GCF_004022985.1 Mesorhizobium sp. M7A.F.Ca.ET.027.02.1.1
GCTCTGCATGCCGCCGCAGTTCCGCTACGATGCGGCGCGCGCCGCGCTGATGGCCAAGAAGCATGTCTTCCTGGAGAAGCCGCCTGGCGCCACGGTCAGCGAGGTCGAGGACCTCAAGACATTGGCCGCGCAGAACGGCGTCTCGCTGTTCGCCAGCTGGCACTCGCGCTATGCGCCGGCCGTAGAGGCCGCACGCGCCTTCCTCGACAAGGCCAAGACCAGGTCGGCCGCCATCAACTGGAAGGAAGACGTGCGCCGCTGGCACCCGAACCAGGAATGGATCTGGGCTCCCGGCGGTTTCGGCGTCTTCGATCCCGGCATCAACGCGCTGTCGATTGCCACCCATATCCTGCCGGCGATGTTCATCACCTCGGCGGTGCTGGATTTTCCCGAAAACCGCGCCTCCCCGGTTGCCGCGCGCGTCGCCTTCCGCACCTCGAACGGGTTGCCGGTGACGATGGACCTCGACTGGCTGCAGACAGGCCCGCAAAGCTGGGACATCCTGGCCGACACCGACAAGGGCGCCATGGTGCTGTCGGGCGGCGGGTCGAAGCTCGCCATCGACGGCAAGGTGGTTCATGACGAGCCGGAGGCCGAGTACCCGATGCTCTACAAGCGCTTCGCCGAGATCGTCCGCGCCGGCACCTCCGATGTCGATCTGGCGCCGCTGCAGCATGTCGCCGACGCCTTCATGCTCGGCAAGCGCAACGTGGTCGAGGCGTTCTTCGATTGACAATGGGCTGTGAAGAGCGACCTCGCTCCGATCCCCACTTCCCGGATCATTTGCGAAGGGCGCGCCGCCCCTCATTGTCCTGCCGGACATTTCTCCCCGTATAGTGACGGGGAGAAAGGGGCAATGGCGACGCC
>NZ_RZOL01000841.1:0-862 GCF_004022985.1 Mesorhizobium sp. M7A.F.Ca.ET.027.02.1.1
ATGCGATTCTGCGCTTCCGCCAGGCTGGCCGGATCGAAACCTTGCTGGTCGAGTGGAAATATACGGAGTCCTACGGGACACCGCCCGAACAGAAGCGCGAGGCGGAGCGTCTTCGCCGCTACCAGAGCATCGCCTTCGCGCCGCTCGGCCCTGTCCGCAGCGATGCCAGCCTCAAGCTCACCGACCTGTTCTGGGAGCCGTTCTATCAGCTTTTCCGCCAGCAGATGCTGGCGTCTCGCATGCAAGCCGAGCAAGAGGAAGGGGCCGAGCGCGTCCGCGTGCTCCATATCGCTCCCGCTGCGAACCGGCGGCTGACCCGCGTTACTTCGCCCGCGATGCGCCCGCTTGGCGACAACGTTTTCAAGGTTTACCGCTCGCTTCTGGTCGAACCCGATGACTTCATCAGCCGCTCGACGGAATCCCTGTTCTCGCCGCTGATCGCCGAAACACCGGCCGACGATGCCTGGGCGAACTACCTTCGCGACCGCTATGCCTTCCTGACGCATGCCTCCGATATAAAAGACGAGAAATCCTGATGGCCAAAACACCCATACAGAAAGCCATCGACGCGCTTACGCATGACGCTGCGCGGCGCATCAACAACCCGACGGCCGAGATGGCCTCGCTCTACGAGCAGCAGGCGGAGATCATGGGCGACGGCGAGCGCTCGACGTCGCTGCCGCGTCCTCGCCCGCTGGCCAATGGTGAGACGCGGGATCGGGATACTGATCTCGACCCGCAGATTGTCTGGAACGGAGCCAAGATCAGGATCACCAAGGAGCAGATGAAGAAGCTCGCCGAGACCGGCGAGATCGAGATCGGCGACGCGCAGCTCGTCTGGCGCGGCAAGGATACGCAGGAC
>NZ_RZOL01000842.1:0-862 GCF_004022985.1 Mesorhizobium sp. M7A.F.Ca.ET.027.02.1.1
CTCTTTGTCAAAGAAGGAGGACAAGCAGGAACTCGCGGGCATACGCGAGGAAATGAACGGACTCTTGAACGAACGCCTGAATGATGTGCGAGTGCAGGCGGCTACTGGCGGAACCGGGGCCACTGACGCGGTGCGAGACGAAGGCCGCTCTCTCCGCGAAAAAGAGCAGCAGGCGAAGACACAGGACCACGCGAACGAGCAAAACCCACGGCAGCCCGCCAAACGGGCCGCGCCGGGAAAGAAGGCCGAGCAGCAGGCGGACCGTGTCGAACGGCAAAACCGCGACACGCAGCGCTCTTTGGACGACGACCGGGAGCGTTGAGTAGCGGGCTTCCAAACGACGGGAGTGGCCCCCTGGCGGACCATCCCTGATGGGAGGTCAAGGTAACGTCGTGACCCAAAGACGACTGACGTCTGCCGCGACGTGGAAGGCAGCTTTGCGCCACAATGTCGGACGTTTGTCCAACTGTCGCAAGTTCTCGAAAGCGGACATGGCCCAACCAGACTCTGACGGAACTCAATGAAGCGGTAGTCTAGGTCCGACGCCCGCGCCCGAACCCGAGCCGCCTCAGCCCGCCACAGGCATTCAGGTAGTCGAACCGCCAACAAGATGGTCGGCAGGCTCCACGTCGACGCGGCCAATCGGATCGAAGCCCGGCATGTTATCGGCCCTTGCGCTGATCAGCGGCACCAAGGATGGCGACGCCGATACCGATCGCCAAAAGCACCCACCCGATCCACCCTGCGATCTCGGGGATGTCGAGCTGGACGCCCAGGAATTTATCGAGGGCCCATTCGGCAATGACCTGGAACACGCCGGTGATAGCCGTGACGCCGGCGGTCGCGATCCTTGTTCCCCGCC
>NZ_RZOL01000843.1:0-858 GCF_004022985.1 Mesorhizobium sp. M7A.F.Ca.ET.027.02.1.1
GTACTCGGGCGAGCACGCGACCATCGGCAGACAGGAGGTCGGAAGCGCAGGCGACGACGGGGCCGTCGTAATATTGCACGCGGCCGGTATAGCCGTTGAGCGCTCCTGGCCGGCAGGCAAAGACGCGAACGCCTGCTGCGATCGTGTCCACGGCATCCGCGGGGACGGAGATCGTCTTGATGCCTTCCTTGGTTATGAGCGTGCGCACAGGCACGGAGCTCCAATGCGAGCGGCGCAAGGCGTTATTCGCCTGAGCTTCGGTTGGGTAGCCGGTTCGCTGGGTAATGACCGGCGGGAAGCGGCCCCAGTCGGGCGCATACTCTTGCCGGCTGCGACTGACCCGATCGGGCTTCCAATAGGAGTCCGTAATCGAAACGGGGCCACGCGGGGCCGAATGTGAAGCATCCGGCACTCGCGCGGCGCAACCGGCGAGCAAGGCCGCAGATGCGACGACGGGGAGGATGTGACGAAAAGAACGCATATCGTGCTCGGGGTCATTGGTTTGCAGGTGAGAAATTCCGGCGGAGCCAAGGCATCCGGAGGTGCTGGCCGAATTGCCGCAATGGGTTTTGTAAGCCTGGCGCTCTCGATCTGGGCGTAGAGGGGATGCCACGATCGGGATCATCGGGGAGGGTGACGGCTACGCCTGCTTTCAGCCTCTCGCCGGCGACCTCGGCCGTTTCGCTGGTTGCACAACGCCCTCGTCTTTCCGGATCGGCGAGCAAGCAACCCACTTTTCAAGGTGGTGGTTACGAGCCATGCCCTGGCGACAACGCCACAAGCCCACGTCTGCTTTCCCAGCGTCGCGGTCTGGCCCAGGTCGCAGCCGTCGACGCCGCGATAGGTGCACTAAGCAAC
>NZ_RZOL01000844.1:0-850 GCF_004022985.1 Mesorhizobium sp. M7A.F.Ca.ET.027.02.1.1
TTTCAGGCTGGGGAATGACCAGGTTAAGCAGTTCATCGTCCTCGATGCGGCTCGGCACGCCATAATCGCCTTCACTCACATCAAGCAGAACCGTGTAGTCCGCCTCAAGCCCTTTGGCCCGGTGAAAGGACTGGCCCGAAACCTCGATATTGGCGAAGGAGGGTGGGATCCCGCCGAACGGATCGAGCAGATTGTACCGCCATAGAACCAGCACTTTCAGTTTGGCGTCTGGTTCGCTGCGCCACTGCCCGGCGATGCTCCCCAGGGCGATGTCGAGCCGTTCGAGAAGACGATGGCAAGCCTGGGCGAATTCGGGCCTGCCGCGTTCGTCATCAATGGGAATGACCCGAATCGACCGCGGAATGGCAGGCCGTGTCGAACGAACCGATTTCGTGATCTGTTCGGGATTACGCTGGACGAATGTCGCGGCCGTCTCGGCAATGAGCTGATTGCAGCGATAGGTCTGTTCCAGGCGTCCCTGCCAGCTTGCCCCGAATTTGGCCTCGAACTGCGTGAAGATCGTGATGTCCGATCCGGCAAAGCGATAGATCGACTGCCAGTCGTCTCCGACTGCGAACACTTTGCTGAACGCCTTCTGCTGCTTGAGCGCCTTGATGAGGTTGGCGCGCGGCTCGGAAATGTCCTGAAACTCGTCGACGAGGATCAGGGAATAGGGACTCTGATATTGCCCGGTCTCGACCAGCCGGACCGCGTCGGCGATCATTGAATCGAAGTCGATCCGCCGGGATTCTTCGAGTTTTTGCGAATAGCCCTTCGTGATCATCCACACGACGCGCGCATAGAGCTTCGCGCGCTGCTTGTCGTGCAGGGTCTTGGCTCGCTCGAGCAG
>NZ_RZOL01000845.1:0-848 GCF_004022985.1 Mesorhizobium sp. M7A.F.Ca.ET.027.02.1.1
CTCCTCGGCCGTGATAGCCGCTCGCTCAAGCTTGATTTTTGCGGCCACCTGGCTGTCGATGTCGGCCTGGGCGGCATCAATTGCGGCTTGCTTGCGTTGAAGCTCTTCCTCTCGCGCCGCGATCGATGCGTTGCTCTGCGCCAGACGCCGCTCATAATCCTCGCGGGTGGCGGCAATCAGGGGAGCCGCGAGCGATTCGTTCAGCTTGATGTCGGCCTTGCAGCTTGGGCAGCTGATTGTCGGTTCATTGAGAACCCTGGGCTGGACTGTCATTCGCGGTGACTCGCTGAGGGCTGATGTAGTCCCAGACTATATATTACCGGTCGCTTTTGGAAAAGAACAAAAAGTGAACAGGAGTGTTATCCCCAGCGTAAGGTAAGGAGGGTAGGATCGAAGCCGACATTCGCGAGGTCGGCGATCGACAACGATCATGGCGATCGCCCGCATCTTACGCAGCGGGCCACGACGTGAGTCTGGTGGGTCTTCCAAGCGCCGATTTGGCCGGTTAGGGTTTGCGGGGGGCGCGAACAGCCGGATGAATGAACGTGATGATGCTGGAAAAACTGCGTGCCTGTTGGGGATTTAGCCCGACCGTCGATCGGAACGTCGCCCTGGTCGAAGGCTTTCTGAAAGGCAAGCGCTTTGCCGACCTGGCGCAGGAACATGGCTTGTCGATAACGAGGGTGCGCCAAATCATCGAGAGGGCCGATCGGCACGTGGGCGGCGGCATCGTGACCGAGGCTGAACCGTCCAAGGCCTCGCCTCGATCTGATTTCATGGTCGACTATCCGTATGTGTGGAAGCTGGCCGAGCTGCACCGGCTCGGTAGCGTCACGCCGCATCATTTC
>NZ_RZOL01000846.1:0-843 GCF_004022985.1 Mesorhizobium sp. M7A.F.Ca.ET.027.02.1.1
GCACGAAACGCCTCGATCGACAGCGCGAACACCTGATGCGCCATGCGGATCCGGCGGCGCGCCGCGAGCGCTGCGTCTGCCACCAGAGCAGCAGCGCAAGGCGAGCCGTTGATCAGCGAGCCGCGTTCCTTGACCTCAAGGTCGAAGCGCGTCGAAAGTTCTGCAAACAAGGGGTAGAGCGCCAGGATCTCACCGGCGCCGCCCTGGCCGGAGGCCGGCACCGTTGGCATCGGCCCACCGTCGAGCATAGCGGCCACGGCAAGCGCGATGCGCGGCGTTGTGGCGGCGTTGCCCTCGATGAAATTCGTCAGCCGGGCAAGCACGATCGCCCTGACCACGCGATCCGGCAAGGGATCGCCGAACGAGGTGGCGGCGGCAAACGCCTTGATGCGCGCATGGCGATCACGCTCGTCGAGTTCGAGCTTGCGGCTCGCCAGCTCTCCCATGGCGGTGGTGACGCCATAGATGACCGGTGGCGGATCGGATTCAATCAGCCTGAGAAACGAAGCGCGGCATTCGGCGATGCGCTGCAACGCCTTCTCGCCGATCGCCACCGTGTCCTTCTTCCAGGCGACGCGGAAAACAGTGTCGAGGTTGATGTCCTCACGCGTCGACAGGCTAACTGGCATGCTTCACACCGCTGGAATTAAGGGGCTTTAGTAGAGTGGTTCCTCGAACAGCGTCTTGTCGCCGTCCACCAGCGCCTTGATCTGCGCGGTGCCGTCGCCGGCGAGCGCAAGACGGATGCCGAACGGCCGCACCCGCATGTCGTTCTGGATTGCCATCCCCTCGCCTTCCGGCAGATAGAAGCGCTCGACACCGTAGTCCGGCGCGATGGTCGCC
>NZ_RZOL01000847.1:0-841 GCF_004022985.1 Mesorhizobium sp. M7A.F.Ca.ET.027.02.1.1
ACACCTGATGGCTTTGGATCCGAGAGCTCCCACACCCTCGGCATGGCATTCAGGGCTTGGTGAATTTGCGCCCCAGAGCGCTGACTGAGTTGCTGGCGAGATGCCGGAGCGTGAAGGTCAATGCCTATTCTTCGTCTATGCCGACAAGCATGCACATGCATGGCGCAAGCACATAGACGCCTGGAAAATCGAGATGGGACATGGTGACCGGGCGCTGGTACCAGGCGGACGACTCCACCCAACCTATCGCGCCAAACTGCCGCCGATCTCTTGCCGCAGGAGACCGACCATGGCGCGTGAGCAATATATGCGGCAGGTCCAGCTGCTGGTCCGCATGCCCGGCTCTTGGTCCACGAGCATCATTTCCGGAGCGTAGAGAATCGCAGAAACCAGCGATCACGCAATCATGGTGCTTTAACCTTCCGATAGCGGCGCTCATGCTTTCACCGCCGAGATATGCTTCTGGGAAGCGTGAGCGGGCCTCAGGACCGGGCTGAGGTTCGTTCAGTGACGCGATATGGAAGCCTGCTGACGTCAATGCATCGAGCATGGCGTGAGGTGGGCGATGCCAGAACGCATTGTCATCGGCTTGCCGTCGCGCTGCCCAGGTTTCGGCGAAGCTATAAGTCTCGAAATAGTTCTCGCGACCCCGTCGGGGCATACCGGGCGTAGATCAGGTCATTTGTCGATATGGAATCTCAGACGGCCCGCGTTAAATGATATTAAAATATCTTGTAAAAGATAAAAAAGAGGATTAACAAAAAAGTTCTTTTATACTTGCGAGCCATCTGATTATGTAGCGGACAAGCCAATATTGTGGCTAGTTGGTTAGCAAGAAGGG
>NZ_RZOL01000848.1:0-839 GCF_004022985.1 Mesorhizobium sp. M7A.F.Ca.ET.027.02.1.1
AAGGTTGCGCAGCATGGCGCGGCGGTTGCGGTCGAGCCGGCCGGCGTCGATGCCCATGAAGGAATAGGTTCCGGCCGTCGGCGTGTCGAGGCAGCCGATGATGTTGATCGCCGTCGACTTGCCGGAGCCGGACGGACCCATGATGGCAACGAATTCGCCACGCCGGATCGCTAGATCGACGCCTGCCAGCGCATGCACCTTGGCCTCGCCCTGGCCGTAGCTCTTCCAGACCTTGTCGAAGGTGATGAGGGTCGCGCCCGTAGCCACGGCATCAGCTCCGCTGCTGCGACGCGGTGATGATTTGTGCGCCTTCGTCCAGGCCCGAAATGATCTCGGTCAGTTCGCCGTCGGTGGAGCCGATCTTGACATTGACCGGGTGCGGACGCCCGTTCTCCAGCACGTAGAGCGTGCGCGAGCCGTCGGTGGGGACTGTGGCGGCCTGGCGCTGGCGATTGCCGCCGGGGCGCCCCATGCGGCCGGTGAACAGGTCGCTCAGGCTCCAGCCGCGGGCGGCCTGCTGCGCCGGGCGATAGCGGAAGGCGGTGGCGGGTACGGTGAGCACGCCCTTAGCCTGTTTTGTGACGACCGAAACGGTGGCGGTCATGCCGGGCCGCAGCAACAGCTCGTTGTTGTCGACCTCGAGCCGCGCATTGTAGGTGACGACGCCGTCGGTGGTGACCGAGGCATAGGAGATGTCGCGGATCTCGGCATCGAACGGCCGCTCGGGGAAGGCATCCACGGTGAAGCGGGCATGCTGGCCTGACTTGACCGCGCCGATGTCGGCCTCGTCGACCGCCGCCACCAGTTCCATGTTCCTGAGATCGGCGGCGATGATGAAC
>NZ_RZOL01000849.1:0-826 GCF_004022985.1 Mesorhizobium sp. M7A.F.Ca.ET.027.02.1.1
AGTCCGGCGAGGTCGCTGTCGGTGAAGGACAGCGCCACGATATCCGCCGGCGTCTGCCGCAGATCGACCGGCTCGGCGAGGTCGTCGAGCGAGGCGGATGTCGTGGTGAGGATGTGCATCGCGACCCGTGTCCGAAATCAGCCGGCGAGTATAAGCTCGATCGCCGGGCGGTTCAGCCCTTTCAGGCCGATGACGACGAGACGCGAGCGGCGGTCGTCCTGCGCGGTCCAGGCGCGGTCATAGTAATGATTGACGCGCGGCCCGACGGCCTGCAGCAAGAGCCGCATCGGCTTGCCGCCGACTTCGACGAAGCCTTTTACGCGCAGCACGTTCTCTTCTTCGGCGACGGTGGCGACGCGCTTTGCCAGCTCGTCCGGATTGGCGATCGAGGCAATGTCGACGATGAAGGTGTCGAAGTCGTCATGCTCGTGGTCGAACGCGCCGTCATGATGGGACTTGCGGTTCTGGATGTCGTCCTCGACGGCCAGACCGAGCCCGAGCAGCACCGAGGGATCGACCTTGCCATGCGACGTCGGCACGATCTTCACGGCGCGGGCGGAGTGTTCGCCAATGACAGCATTGGCGCGGGCGGTGCCGGCGGCGTCCATCAGGTCGCTCTTCGACAGGATGATCAGGTCGGCGCAGGCGATCTGGTCCTCGAACAGTTCTTCCACCGGGTCGTCGTGGTCGAGCGTCTCGTCCCCGGCGCGCTGCGCCTGCAGGGCATCCATGTCGTTGGCGACGCGGCCTTCGGCCAAGGCCGGGCCGTCGACCACGGCAATGACGCCGTCGACTGTGACGCGGCTCTTCACGCTCGGCCATTGAA